>JAHDFW010000035.1 GCA_020627945.1 Cytophagales bacterium | reverse complement strand
AAATTTTTTATTCAGCTTTCTTAAAAATCAATGATGCATTATGCCCACCAAATCCAAACGTATTGGATAGTGCAGCTCTCACCGTACGCTTTTCAGACTTGTTGAACGTAAAGTTCAATTTAGAATCCAAAGCTTCATCCGTATTAAAGTGATTGATCGTAGGTGGAATTTCATCGTTGGCAACTGCTAGAACTGAAGCGATTGCTTCAACTGCTCCTGCAGCACCAAGAAGGTGACCTGTCATCGATTTTGTAGAACTAATGTTCAAGTTGTATGCGTGCTCTCCAAAAACACTTAGAATAGCCTTTGTTTCAGCTATATCTCCTAAAGGAGTGGAAGTTCCATGTACATTTACGTAATCAATGTCTTCTGGCTTCAAACCAGCGTCATCTAATGCGTTTTTCATTACGTTTAATGCTCCAAGACCTTCAGGATGTGGTGCGGTAATATGATGTGCATCTGCAGACATACCTCCACCTACAACTTCAGCGTAAATTTTTGCACCACGTGCTTTCGCATGCTCATACTCCTCAAGAATCAATGCTCCTGCACCCTCTCCCATTACAAAACCGTCACGATCTTGATCAAATGGACGAGAAGCCGTTTTAGGATCATCATTTCTAGTTGAAAGTGCGTGCATGGCGTTAAACCCACCAATACCAGCTTCAACGATAGCTGCCTCAGATCCTCCCGTTATGAATACATCCGCTTTTCCTAATCTAATATAGTTAAAAGCATCTTGTACTGCATTTGAAGAAGATGCACAAGCAGAAACCGTACTAAAGTTTGGTCCTCTGAAATTGTACTTCATTGATATATGACCTGGCGTAATGTCAATAATCATTTTTGGTATAAAGAAAGGATTATATCTTGGTACACCATTTCCTTTCACAAAATTAGCAACTTCTTCTTGAAACACAGTAAGTCCTCCAATACCAGCTGCCCAAATCACACCTGCTCTATCTGGGTTAAGAGCATCCATATCAAAATTAGCATCCTTCATTGCTTCATCAGCAGCTACCATAGCATACTGCGTAAAAGGATCCATTTTTCTTGCTTCCTTACGATCTAAAAAATCGGTCGGATTAAAGTTTTTAACTTCGCAAGCAAACTTCGTTTTGAAGTTAGTAGTATCGAAACGAGTAATTTCAGCGGCACCGCTTACTCCATTCACCAATGCGTTCCAAAACTCTTCTGTGGTATTACCAATTGGTGTTAACGAACCTAATCCCGTAACTACAACTCTTCTTAACTCCATGAACTCTTAATATGAACTAATGTGATAATAAAACGAATTACTTGACGGATCAATATTACATTGATCCACCAAGTAATTTTAATAAATTAACTACCGTAATTTAGTTACCTAAATTAGCTAGCGTTATCTTCTAAATACTTTACTGCATCCCCTACAGTAGCAATGTTCTCCGCTTGATCGTCTGGGATAGAAATGTTAAATTCTTTTTCAAACTCCATGATCAACTCTACAGTATCCAAAGAATCTGCACCTAGATCATTTGTGAAGCTAGCCTCGTTTGATACTTCAGACTCTTCAACTCCTAGCTTATCAACGATGATAGCTTTTACTTTTCCAGCTATTTCTGACATTTTAATTTCCTTTTAATGGTTAAAAAATTAGGGTGCAAATTAATGGATTTAAAAGATTAAAATCAAACAATATTTTTGATAAAATTCTTTCCAAAAACCGTGAAAACGAGCCTAAAAGCACAAAAAACAGCTTTTTAATGCGTTTTAGAGACAATGAAGAGAATTTATTTTTTTACACACAAATTTACTTATTCAAATATTTTATATAATTATTTCAATAATCGCTATAAAGAGTAAGGATCAACGCTCCCAACACCCGACACTTCTGCATCAAGTTTTGGTCTCCCTTCGTACTTTAAATTGCTTGCTCCAGACACATTCGCTTTCAAAGTTTCAATGGCATAAACATCTCCACTACTGGCTCCCGAAAGTTCCACTTCCATGTTATTTACATTCAACTGAAGTGCATCAATTTTTGAAGCCCCCGACAATTCAAATTTTGCTTGATCTGCTTTTCCAATTAACTCGATTTCACTTGCTCCTGATAGATTCAAACGTATTGAATTAAGTTGTTTAACATCGGTCAATATATTTACTGCCCCTGAAGCCTCAATACTTAATCCTTCCAATGAATCTAAATCCATCTCAACATCTGCAGCTCCCGTAAATTCCATAAGACTTGGATTAGTGAGCCATAACTCTATTTGAATGTTATCTAACTCGTTCGAAAATATATTAGACGGAGAGTCATAATCGATGGTTAGTTTGGTTGCATCCATTTCTAATTCCAATTCACTTATTATCTGAGATGGCCCTTTTATGATAAGCGAATCCTTATCTGATTGCTTGATAAGAACGTCAAAACCGTTGTTTATGGTTATCTCTTTAATAGCACTCAACGAATAGTTCTTAATTTGGTTTTCGCCTAGCTGGGTTTGATAACTTCCATTCATTCCATCATCTTGCTTTAGTGTTCCTTGTAAAAACCTATACCTATAATGACCTTGTCTTCTTCTAGATCTAAACTTTTCAGTTTGTTCTACTTCTACTCCTTCAGGTACATAAACCATAATTTTCAATCTTTGACATCTAAATATGGCATCTTCTCTAAATTCAACTTGCTTATCAAATAATATTGTATCTCCTACATTTTGAATCCCATAACTTATCATCTCGGCATTTTCCTTGGCATCTAGCTCGTTTCTTCCCTGAGCAATAATTTCTTTAACCACTTTAACATTGGATCCAGAATGAGGAAGTACTCTTATATCTACCATATCATAAACGTATTTAAAATCTTTACTTGAATTAACGTCTAATACCACCTTCTTTTCAGCAGGTTTAAATGAGGTTTCTTCCGTAATGGAGGATTTAGTTTTATAGTTTAAAGCAGTACCAGCAGCTCCAATCCCTCCTAATATCAGACATAAAATCCAAGCACCCGCAAATGATCCTAGTACAATTGGTCGTACCAAGTTCTTTTGTGTTAATAAATTGATAGCTATCCCTCCAATAAAAAATGCAGGAAATAAACAGGCCAGTCCAGCCGCTACGAATACCAATGATGGTACAGCTGATTGTATCAATCCAGGAGGAACAAATTCCCCTACCCATTGATCTCCAACATTTACTCCTAACACGGTAAACAATAATATAATACCTCCTACAATCAATGCTACCGCTACAGTAAGCATGCTAAATGCAAATACAAATCTAAAAAGCCCCCAAGCGAACTTTAGAATTTCCTTGGCTCCTGGCCCAATAGCTTTAATAATTCTACCAATTAACCTAAATGGAAAAAATAGAATTTGTGCCATCAAGGGTTCCTCCTTACCATCTTTCAGATCGAAATTATCCTTAATTTTCTTCTCGATATTATCTACGGTAAGTGGTTTACCATGCATTTGAACTCGTTCAGAGACTGTTCGAGCTTTAGGAACGATACACCAAAGAATAAGATATATCAAAATACCAGAGCCTCCAAAGAGTGTAATTACAATAAAAATCAGCCTCATATATACTGGATCTATTCCTACATAATGGGCAATTCCTGATGCAACACCACCTAGCAATGAACTCTCGTCATCTCGATATAGCTTAGAGTATTCATCCAATTCGTTAGAAGTAGGTAAGATTGCCCATAATACTATATAACCTATAAGTGTAATTGAACCTAAAGATGCTATAATGGATGCATGAACACCAAATGATATATTGAGACCGAAAGTGGCTATTATTAATATGATACGAACGATTACCGGATCTATTCCAAAATAACTGGCTATACCTGATGCAACACCTCCTAAAATTTTTCGGTTCTCATCACGATATAGTTTTTTCACTTTGGACTGCTCCTTTGTGCCATTTCTTTCTTCAGATTCAGAAGTAGATGAATCATTCATACTTTGAGCATTTTCTTCGCCTGCTTCAGCCTGCTCAAAATCTTCTATTTCACCTAATGAGCCAATTACTTGTTCTACATCTTCAATGGTAATCACCTCTTTTTGTGGAGTAAGCATACTCTGAAATATTTCCGCAATTCGATTTTCGATGTCGTTAATAATTTCATCGCTGTCCTGATAGGTTTTGAAATACCCCTTAAGAGCGTCAATGTAATTCTTTAGTCTTTCAAAGCCATCTTCCTCAATATTGAAGATAAGTCCCTGAATATTTATGTTTATACTCTTTTTCATTAGTATTAAATTTTCTGGTTGTTTGGTTAAATTGGTTGTTTATGCCTTATCGTTAATAATGTGGTTGGTCGAGTCCTGCAATTCTTTCCAAGTAACTGCCAACTCTTCTAATGCTTTAGTACCAGCTTCGGTTAAAACATAATATTTTCGAGGTGGCCCCGAAGAAGATTCAATCCACTTGTACTCCAGCAGTCCCCCATTCTTAAGTCTAGTTAGTAAAGGATATAAAGTTCCTTCAACTACTACCATTTTTGCCTTTTTGAGTTCTTCTATCAAATCTGATACGTAGACTTCCCCTCGTGAAATAACGTGCAAGACACAAAACTCCAGGATTCCCTTTCGCATTTGCACTTTGGTGTTTTCTATTTTCATAATTGAACTATTTTACAATGCAAAGATATATAAAATATATAGTACTATGCAATACAAAGTAGCATGTTTTCTATATAATATATTATAATTCTCGTCGTTTATTAACCTTAAAAAGTGCTATATT
The DNA here is from genome assembly GCA_020627945.1 of Cytophagales bacterium. Taxonomy (GTDB): domain Bacteria; phylum Bacteroidota; class Bacteroidia; order Cytophagales; family JAHDFW01; genus JAHDFW01. The sequence continues at coordinate 20,884 of JAHDFW010000035.1, read as the reverse complement.
TGTAGTAATCAACGATTTTATGAACAAAAAATATTTTTCAATTCTTTGCTTATTTTTAGCCACTTGCTCAGCTTTTGGGCAATTATCTGCTCCAAAATATGCAAATGAGTTTCTTTCTATTGGTGTTGGAGGAAGAGGTTTAGCCATGGGAAATGTGCAGACTGCAATAGCCAACGATGTCACTGCAGGGTATTGGAATCCAGCTGGATTATTAGAGCAAACTAACCAGCACAATGTGGCATTAATGCACTCAGAATTATTTGCAGGAATTGCTAAAAACGATTTTGCAGCATACTCTACCCCGATAGACTCTTCTAGTGTGGTTGGCGTTTCTGTAATCCGTGTTGGAGTTGACAATATAGCTAACACGCTCCGATTGAAAGAAAATGGAGTAATCGACTACAACAACATCACAACTTTTGGTGTTGCGGATTATGCGTTCCTATTTTCATATGCTAAAAGAAGTAATCTAATACCAGGGTTAAAACTTGGTGGTAATGCCAAAGTTATCTATCGTAATATTGGACCTTTTGGAAATGGCTGGGGACTTGGAATGGATGTAGGTGCTCAGTTTGAAAGAAAGGGATGGAAGATAGGACTTATGGTTTCAGATGTTACGACCACGGTTACCGCTTGGACTTATAACACAGAACTACTTGAAGAAACTTTTTTACTTACTAATAATGAATTGCCGGACAACTCTACCGAAATAGTATTGCCTAGAGTTAATTTCGGAATTGCCCGCGAATGGGTGTTTAATGATCGCTGGACGTTGCTTCAATCACTTGAAGCAAGTATGACCACGGATGGTAGACGTAATACACTTTTAAGGACGGGTGTAGTCTCCATTGATCCACGCTGGGGGATGGAATTTGGATACAAAGGTTTCCTTTTTGCAAGAACTGGTATTAACAATATACAACAGCTACAGGATTTCGATGAATCCAAGTATTGGGTGTTACAACCTAATGTAGGTGTTGGGTTTAAGGTTAGTAGTTTCTCCGTGGATTATGCATTGGTCAAAATTAGCACGGGAGACTCGGGATTATTTTCCCACATTTTCTCGTTAAAACTAAATTTTGATGATTTACCAAAATTCTAATTTTCCAAAGGCGTTACGATTTACAGGGTTAATTACCTTATTAATTACAACCGTATACACTTCCGTTTTTGGACAGGTTGGAGAATTTGGTAATCAATGGTTAGAGAACGTTAATACTTCAGTGCTTTATAAAATCAAAGTTACTGAAGAAGGAATTTTCAGAATATCACATAGTGAATTATTGGCTGCAGGATTCCCTGTGGGTACGATTAATCCGCAGGAACTACAATTATGGAGGCGCGGTAAACAGATTTCTCTTTTTGTTTCAGGTGAAGAAGATGGCTCTTTCGACTCTTCTGATTTTATTGAATTTTATGGCACAAAAAACGATGGTGAATTAGATAAGTATCTTTATTTCGACACGACGCTACACGTACAAAAAAGTTACAGCAATTATACTGACACATCTTCATACTTTCTAACAACGGGAAACAATCCTGTACGTACAAAAGCTTTAGATGGTGCGAATAGCAATTACAACGTATTTGTATCAGAATTTACACAAACCGCAAGTCAAGTATATACCAACCGTTATCAATTTGGTAAATATTATTATACCTATGAAGGAATACCTTATGAACCCATGCCATTTGGTGATTCAGGTGAAGGATGGTTTGGTCCCGAATTTGCAGGCATTTGGAGCACTACTGTGACCGATGTAAAAGATGTCAATACAACTTCTGTATTCGATGCACATATAGAAATTGCTTTGGTAAGTGTAGCAAATGGTTCATATCGTACTCAAGTATTCTACAAAACGAGCTCTCAGTCTACTTATACTGCTCTTACAGATACATTAGCGATTGGTAATTACCAATCAAGGAAAGTTACATTAAGTGTAGATCCATCTACGATCAGCGATATAAGTAATGATGGAGTTATTCAATTTGAAGTTCGTAACTATGGAGCTAGAGGAATGGTTTGTGCTTACATCAATGTTACATACCCAAGATTATCCACAGCAACAAATAACACTGACCATTACAAGTTTTCATCAAGTTCTATTGACCTTTCATTAAATATGAATGGAGCTGGTATTACTGACAGTTCTATCATTTACGAAATCAGCAATTTGCAAACTGGTGCTCGCAAAATTACTCCTCAGTTTACTTCGGGAAGTCCAAATAATCTTAAGGCCAAGTTTCTAAATATTCATGGAACCGAACACCTTTTTATAAGTGACCAAATTCTTTCTGCTTCAGAAATTAAACCCGTGGTAATTCCAACCGTTGATACTTCTGCTAATTTCATTATTGTCACTCATGATCGACTGAAGTCCCCTGCCGAAGAATATAAAACGTATCGCGAAAGCTTGGAAGGAGGAAGTCATAAGGTGCAATTATTCACCGTTGACGAATTATTTAATGCGTTTAGTTATGGAGATTATTCTCCTGTAGCAATTCGAAGATACTGTGCGTACATGCTGACAAACGGTACTCCTGAATACTTATTCATAATTGGAAAAGGGTTTCAGAACACAAAATACACTTCAGACAACTGGGTAAATGCTGCCTATCAATTCGGGAGTACTGGAGTTGCGTACCGAAAACGTACAAATGAAACTCAATCTGTCACACGTTTTGGAGAAACCGTTTTATTAGAAGATTTGGTTCCTACGGGAGGAATCCCTGGAAGTGATCATTGGTTTAGTTCTAAGGTGCTTGGAAACGAAACAACTTGGAGACCTGGAATTGCAACGGGTAGATTAAGTGCTTTATCTGAAGCAGAAGTAACCAATTATCTAAATAAAGTAAAAGAATACGAGCAAGTTCCGGACACTGTTGATTGGAAAAAGAAAGTACTTCATCTTTCAGGTGGATTCTCAGACCTCGAAATTGATATAATTACCTCTTCTGTTAACACTTGGACAAGAATAGCAGAAGACCAACATTTTGGAGCAGATGTAAAAACCATACGTAGACCAAAATTAAATAACCAAACGAGTGTAACTGAAATCAATGTTTCTGATCAGGTTAATGATGGAGTTTTTCTGCTTACGTTCTTTGGACACTCTTCTTCAGTCCTTACTGACATAGACATTGGGCTAGCTTCGGATCCTATTAACCAATATAATAATGGCCCAAAATATCCATTTTTCTTAATGAACGGGTGCAATACAGGGGACTGCTTTATTAGAGGAACTACTATTGGTGAGGATTGGGTAAACATCAACGATAGAGGTGCTATAGGTTTCATAGGCCACACTGATATCGGGCTAACCAACACATTGAGTACCTACACCCAAAAAGTGTATGAGAGTATTTTTTCTGATACCACACAAATAGGTAAAACTTTTGGTCAACAGATTCAAAGAGCAATAGAAACTCAAACACCAAATGCTGGTCCTAATGTACAAACTGCTCACGCTCTTTGTATGCTATACCAAGGTGATCCTGCCATTAAAGTAATTACCATTTCCAAACCAGATCTTGCAATAGACAACAACTCTATATTTTTGCTACCAACGGAAGGTGAAAGTAAAGTGACTGCGGTTTCAGATTCATTTCTAGTTGGAATTGCTTTAAGAAATTATGGATTCTATTATGAAAAGGACTCAGTGGATATTTCAATAAGACGAACCTTGCCTACAGGACAAATAGAAGATTATCCTCCAAAAAAATATCCTGCTGTTAAATTTTTGGACACACTTTATTATACTATTGATGCCAAAAACATTGACGGATTTGGATTAAATCAATTTCAAGTTCATGTTGATTACAACTTTGATACAGTTTCTGCGTTGGGAGGTTCTGCTGTTGCCTATAACGGAAATTATGAAAGCTCTTATGAAAACGGGAACATCGACGAGGCATATGAAACCAACAATGAAGCTTCTTTCCAATATTATTTACCGCTAAGCTCTGTAAAACCATTATTCCCTAAAGAATTCAGTATTGTGAGTAGTGCTAATTACCCCGTGGATTTCATTGCACAATCAACAGATCTATTGACAACTGAAGCAAATTATTATTTCGAATTGGATACTACTCGGTATTTTACAGAACCAATTTTCACTGCTGAAGCAACAGGCGGTACAGTTGTTACTTTTCAGGACATCCCACTTCCACTCAATTTAGGTGATACTGTAGTGTTTTATTGGCGTGTGAGATTTCAAGAACAAGAAATTGGGGAAGACACATTGTGGGGAGAAAGCTCTTTCACCTTTATTTTCAACAGTTCTGAAGGCTGGTCTCAGGCTCATACCGAACAGTTTTTCAAAGATGATCAAGTACAATTAAACATGGATGAGTCCAATCGAACTTGGAGTTTTGATGAAAAAATTGGTAGTGTAATATTGAGAACAAGTAGCAGAAATTATAACAGTCTATATCATAAAATCTCACTAAACAATCAAGATGGTTGGTGGCAATGTGCTAATGGAGGAATAAGATTAATCGTTGTGGATCAAAGAACTTTGGCTCCTGCTCAAGTTCCTGGATACAGCACCTTTCTTAACTGCCAAACTAACCCCGGGTTAAAATATCATTATCGATTCAACCTTAATAATGCCACACATAAAACAAGATTCCAAGAGTTTATAAATGATATTCCAAACGGATATATAGTAGCGCTGACCAATTTAGAGTATCCTAGATACGACACTTGGGATGATGATTTTGGTCTTCAAGGAATTCTATCAAGTTTAGGTGGAACAATTACTAACTATCCAACTTCGGACACTGTTTCCTATGTTCTAGTTGGTTGTAAAGGTTGCTCATCCCCTATTTATGAGGAAAATGCGTTGGATACCTTAGGAGCCCAAGTTGAACTTGTTGCAGTAAAAGATACAGGCTTGGTAACATCTACAATTATTGGTCCTTCTTTGGGATGGGATAAGTTTTTACGAAATATTCAGGCAAATCAACTAGAAGGTTCTGACCAATTTCAATTTAACATTTCCGCGTTGGACATCAATCTAAACGATACCACTTATTATGAAAATTTTGACCCAACGAGTCAAGACATATCTATGATTCCTTCCGATCGCTACCCATATCTTCAGTTAACTTGGAGAGGGCAGGATTTCATAAACCGTACACCTCCACAATTAAATAACTGGATTGTTTTATTTGATGATAGAATACCCGAAGGAGTATTAATTACAGAAGGTAATAACTACGACCATAAGGAATATTATCAAGGAGAAAATCTTCAATATCAATTTAAATTCAGAAACATCTCAAATTACGACTTTACTGAACCTTTGGTTGTGCAATATGCATTTACGAACTCGCAAAGTTTCGAAGTAATAGAAATGGATACTTTAGAAGGGATTCTTGAGGCAGGTCAAGAAGTAGAATTCGAATTAAATAAACAGATCCTAACTGCTCCAGGAAATACTCAGTTGCAAATTTTTGTAAACCCTAGAAGTCAAGTAGAACAATACTATTTCAACAACTTACTTCAAATTCCAATCACTATTTATAAAGACAATATTAACCCAATTCTAGAGGTAGCATTTGATGGTGTACAAATTATGGATGGAGATATAATTTCTCCAGAACCGTTAATCACCATGTCGATGAAAGACGATAATAAGAAGGTTTTCAAAACGGACACCGCCAGTGGTATTGAAATATTATGGAAACGCCCAAGTGAACCCATCTTCGAACACGTTGACATCCTAAATAATCCTTACTTATCCTTCACTCCAGCCACAGAAAACAGTCCTTTTGTGGTGGAATACAAACCAGAAAAACTGGAAAATGGAATTCATCATCTTTCTGTTCAAATGGAAGATCCATTTTCAAATAAATCAGGTGTAGAAAACTATACTATTGGTTTTGAGGTCGTAAATGAGTCCATGATATCTCGCTTCTACCCTTACCCTAACCCTTTTTCCACAAGTACGAGGTTTGCCTATACCCTAACAGGAACTCAACAACCTGATCAGTTTAAAATACAGATTATGACATTAAGTGGTAAAATGGTAAGAGAAATTTCTCAATCTGAAATTGGTGAATTAAAAATTGGAAAACATCTTACAGACTTTGTTTGGGATGGCACCGATCAATTTGGCGATAAGCTTGCGAATGGAGTTTACTTGTATCGAGTAATTGCCAAAATCGACAATGAAGATATTGCTACAATAGATGGAAATTCCATAAACAACAGTTCTACCTACAACGAAAGTACAGACAATATCGCATTCAAAAAGAACTGGGGCAAACTGTACATCATGCGATAACGAATATAATTTTGTTTTTGATCTTAAAACACTAGATTTGCCATTCTTTATTAGAGCTTAAGCTTATCCTGTCTAATTATGATTAAGCTACTCTTATAATTTAATTAGGTTAGAACTACGAATCATGAGAAGAACGTCGAAGGTTAATATATCAGTTACATTAGATGACCAAAATGTACCAGAACTTATTACATGGCAAGCAGAAGAAGGTAAGGACATAGCTCCTAAAGTAGTGGAAGCTATAAACTTATCTTTTTGGAATGGTGAATCCAGAGAAACAATGAAAATGGATCTTTGGACTAAAAAAATGCCCGTTCACGAAATGAAAATGTTTTATGTTGACATGGTAGGTTCTTTATCCGATTCTATAATTAATTCAACTGGAGACGCTGCAATGTCCAAAGAGCTAAAGGAATGCGCAGAAAAACTTATGAAAATTGTCGAAAGTGAATTCAAATAGGTTTTTTAGTTATAAAATTATAGTTTTGTAGAAGCTGAATAAACAAGAGAATTTGTTATACAACTAAGATTAATGGGGTTGAGGAAATTATTTCAAAGTGGAGACGAGCGCAACCCAACACGCCTTCAATACGCCATACGTTACGGATACAAAACATTGCTGTCTTTGGTGGCGATTGTTGTGTTATTTGTTTTGGTGAAGAAATTCCTTCCTAGTTCTACAATAGAGCTATTTGAACCTCTTAGTGAAAATGCACCGCTACTTTTTTCAGTATTCTTTGTTTCAGAGTCTATTCTAGGTTTATTATTTCCAGATCTTTTTATTTGGTGGGCGGTAAGTGAACCTACTCCAGTACTATATGTAAGTTTATTAGGTATATTAAGTTATGCTGGCGGAATTGTATCATTCCTGTTGGGTAAATGGATTGGTGATTACAAACTCTTCGAGCAACTAGTTCGAAATGTACGATCGAAATACACACATAGAATTCAGAAATGGGGCGGCTTCTTTGTGGTTCTTGCAGCCTTAACCCCTATCCCATTTTCACCAGTTAGTATGCTTTGTGGTTCTCTAGGTTTTTCGTTAAAAAAATTCCTAATTTACTCTCTGTCGAGGATTCCAAGATTTCTAGCATATGGTGTAGTGTTTTACTACGCAGAAGAATTCTCAAAGTTCTTTGAGAATTACAATTGGTAGTATTCTAAAATACTTCACCATTAATGATCATTGTATCCACCTTATTCTCTCCAAAAGAATACGGCAAATACGCAAGCGAATCCATATCACGAGTTATTAATAGGTTTGCTTTAGCTCCCTTTCTAATACTCCCAACCTCATCTTGCAATTCTAATGCATACGCTGCGTTTATTGTTAATGCGTTCAGTGCTTCTTCTGGGGTCATTTTCATTTTCACACAAGCCAGAGACATTACAAATTGCAAGTTACCTGACGGTGTAGATCCTGGGTTATAATCCGAAGCAAGGCATACAGGTAAATCTGCTGCAATTAAATCTCTTGCTGGAGCGTATGGTATATTTAGAAAAAATGAGCAAGAAGGAAGCATTGTTGGAATGGTATTCGAGTTTGTAAGACAATCTATTTCAACCTCCGTTATTTGCTCTAGATGATCTACAGAGATAGCTCCATTTGCCACCCCTACTTGTACTCCTCCAGATACGGCTAATTGGTTGGCATGAATTTTTGGCTTAAGCCCATACTTTGCTCCTTCCTTCATTAAATAATCTGTCTCTTCTGGAGAGAAGAATCCATTTTCACAAAACGCATCAATATAATCCGCCAATCCTTCTTTAGCAATAGCTGGTAACATTTCCTCAACAATTAAACGAAGGTACTCCTGATGGTTTTCACGAAACTCCATTGGATATGCGTGCGCTCCTAAAAAACTTGCCTTTATTGGTACTAAATCTAATTCCTTAAGACGCTTTATTACACGAAGCATTTTCAATTCTGCATCTACACTTAAGCCATAACCACTCTTTATTTCTACCGCACCTGTACCAAGGCTAATTATTTGTTTAAGGCGTCTTAATGCTCCTTCAAACAAATCATCTTCAGACATTTTAGCTAATTTGCGTGCAGAGTTTAAAATCCCTCCTCCCGCTTCAGCAATTTCCTCATACGACTTTCCATTCAACCGCATTTCGAACTCTTCTTCTCTGCTTTTCGCAAAAACTATATGGGTATGAGAATCTACCAAAGCTGGTAAAACAAATTGGCCAGTAGCATCTAATTCCTGAACCTCATTCCGATCAATTTTGGAAACCTCATCCATAGGTCCAAAATCCTCAATGCGATCTCCATTAAGAAGTATAAATGCATCATCAATATATGGAACCGAATTCATTTTGCTCCCCTTCACTATTTCTGGTATAGAATCATATACCTGAACCAATCGTTTTATGTTTGTTATTAATAATTTCATTTTTTCTATATTGGAACGGTAAAAGTAAAAAGGATAAATAACATAAAACAATATAATGGCAAACAACATGAAAATTGGTCGGGACGTATTCGTTGCTGACAATGCCACTGTTATAGGCAATGTTGAATTAGGCGACAATGCCACAGTTTGGTATGGGGCTATAATAAGAGGTGATAATGACCTTATTAAGATTGGTGCTGGGACCAACATTCAAGATGGTGCTATTATCCACGTAGACCCTGGTGTTCCTGTTACTATAGAAGAGATGTCTACTATTGGTCACGGTGCAATTATTCATGGCGCATACGTTGACTCTAACAGTTTGATAGGAATGAGAGCTACCTTATTGAATAATGCTAGAATCGGAAAAAACTGTATTGTTGGAGCACATGCTCTGGTGACAGAAGGAAAAGTTATTCCAGATAATTCGTTGGTAATTGGGTCACCAGCTAAAGTAGTCAGGACACTAACCGAAGAAGAAATTGAGGGGATAAAGAAAAACGTTAATTCCTATATTAACAAAGGGAAAGAGTACCTCCAAGGTAAATACGATATCCTGTAGTGATTTAATTTACAAATCACTCTAAAATAAAAAAGCCCTGACCAATGTCAGGGCTTTTTTAATATCTGCGTTAATCAAGTACTAGAAGTACAAGTTAAGCATAATGTTTGAGTTAAAATCATTTTGGAATCCGTAATTCTTAGAAGAATTCGAACTGTTATTTTTGATTTGATGCTCCACTCTTACACCATCAGGAGAAATCTCTTCCCAGATTTCAAATCCAGTGTTATCATCCTTAGTACGAGCGTTGAAGTAACCCCATTGTAATTCACCTCCGATAGAAACTTTCTTCGCGATGAAGTACTCAGCACCAATAACACCACGTACTGTAATAGTAGTAGACGATGGTCTGTATTGAGCTAACATTCTTCTGCTATAACCTCTGTATGTAGTTCTGTCAGCATTGTTATATTGGCTATCAGACGAACCTCCTACTTGATTAGTAATCGCAGTAAATGGTCTTGGGTTATCATTAGTCATTGCGTTTCCGTACTCATAAAGAGTTTGGCTACCTGAAGATCTAATGAATCCTAGCTCTCCTCCGTAGTAACCCTGAACACGTCCAGAACCACGACGAACTTCAGCACCAAGTCCTAAGTTGAACGTACCGTTTGAGTTGTAATAACGGTCCATCACCTTGTCAGACAAGTTGTTAGGATCTCCTGTCCAAACTTCACGCTCGTAAGAGTAAAGACTTTGGTTGTATCCGAAGCTTACTCTAGCAGCAAGAGCTTCATCAAGGAAATAACGAATGAACAAGTTCCCAGTTGGAGAATAAGCGTTAGCACTTGTTCCACTTAATAAGTTGAATAAAGGTTCAGCATCAAAGCTTACCCCAAGATCACCAGCTCCTGGCAAAATTGCATTACCTCCTCCACTTGATTTTGTATCTACTGCCATTGTAGTCTCTTCATCCTGAGCTACAGCCGCAATAGTCAAAGCAGAGAAAAGTAAAGTATATATTACTTTTTTCATTTCTAAATTCTTAAATGTTTTAGTTTAAATATGACTTAAAATTGGCTTAGGATTAATCTTCCCAGTACCAGTTATTCTCAACAGAGTAATCTGCTCCGTCAACGATATCAAAGTTCTTAGACCAATCATCTGGATTGAACTCTGCGTCATAAGTAACTAATTCATTTTCCGCTGTATTCCAGTTATATAAACTATCTGTAATAGTACGGGTAATGACATTTTCATACTCAATTCTTACAGGAAGCTCACCACCTTCTGGTACTTGAATTCCTGAGAAAGAGAAATTACCACTAGCATCAGTAGTAGTAGTCATTGTAGCATTGTTTGGATAATCTCCAGAGTAATCTGGATCAACATCGTTTCTGTCGTAATAAAGAGTAATTAAGATGTTAGCAGCATCAGCTTGCTCCCATGTATAAGTCTCTTCCCACGGCACATTGTTTAGGTTTGAGTAGTTAGTATCGTTTACGTAGTTTGTCGATATGTAAACAGTACCAGAAATAGTTCCAGAAGTTCCGAACGTACGCACGTAACCATCACCAGCTTGTGGCTCAAAACTTTCTCTTTTAATACATCCTACCATAGCAGCTGCTGCTATGATTCCCAGTAAAAACTTTTTAGTCATTTTTTTAGCTTTAAGGTTATAATTAAATTCACTTTGAAACAAATGTAATTAGATTTTCAATGAAAAAACAAAAATCGGTCATAAAATAGTTATATAAATTGTGGACTTAGCATATCCTAAACAGCCCTTTAGTACAAAATTATCCATAAAGCGCTAAACACTAAGCATTTACAAACCAAAAAATCAAGTTTTCATACTATAGACCTAACTAGAATTAGGTTACAAATAAACTGATTTTAGCACCACTTTACTGCTAAATATGGTGTCTGATCTTCATCGAAATATCAATTTTAAAATTGTAAACGATCTTCTATCGTTTTCACAGGTACTGGACGACGCCTTACCTTCTAAGGTTGGAATCGTTAAAATTTATTTTTCCACATCATGCTTTCTACAGGACGAAGTGTTTTGTCATTGTATTTAGCGTTTTGCTTCCTATTATAATAGTTTTCAATATCTCCTCTAACCTCAAAATAAATAAGTTGGCCTATAGGCATACCTGCATATATGCGTACTTTTTGAGAAACAGAAATTTCTAAAGTCCATGTATTACAAAACCCTACATCCCCTTTCCCTGCCGTAGCATGAATATCAATTCCTAGTCTACCAACACTTGACTTACCTTCCAAAAAAGGAACATGGGCATGTGTTTCTGTATATTCCTTGGTAACTCCCAAGTACAATCTATTGGGCTCCAAAACAAAACCTTCCTCCCCTATTTCGAAGTGGTCGATTTCATTATGCTTTTTTGCATCCAAGATATCGTCTCTGTAACATGCTAAATACTTTCCCAGATGAACATCATACGAGTTGGTACCTAAACACGAACGATCAAAGGGCTCTACAATAATCTCTCCTTTTGACATTGCATCCAGTATTTCTACATCCGATAAAATCATACTTATTTTAAATTACTTGTTTGGAAGTCATTAAATTAAAATCAGCCACAAAACTACGGTATTTACTGCTAATTAAGTATTGTTTTTACAAAAGTTGTTCATCTCGATATTGTGTTTAATTTCAAACTTGGTTATATTGCGGCATAGTCATTGAAGACTACCATTAGAGGTATATAACTGTTTTAAACAGACAACATGGAAAAATTTATTAGTAAAAGTACTGAACAAACACCTTACATCACTCTTGATCCAGAAAATGGAATTTTTGAAATTCGAGGTGTTTCCAGACCAGAAGACGTAAATAAAAATTATGTACCTGTGGTTGAATGGTTCAAACGTTACCGTAATAACCCCAATGAAACGACTTCTTTTGACTTTCGATTCGACTATTTTAATACCGCTACTGCAAAATTATTGTATGACGTATTGGCGCTGCTGGAAGAGGTTCAAAATGATGGTAAGTCTGTAACAATAAATTGGTATTATAACGAGCTGGATTTAGACATGAAGTCAGCTGGACAGGAATTTGAAGATATGGTAGATCTTCCTTTCCAATTTTACTCATACAAAGCCTAAAAATCAATAATAACATTAAAGACGGGTGTCAAGATTACTAAGTATTTCCGTACACCTTATTCGTACGCTAGTTATAGCGTTCTTCTTGTCGGTGTGTATTCAATTTGGTTACTCTCAAGATTACACTGTAACAAACTACTCGGTTAGCGACGGATTAGCACAGTCTACTGTATACTCAATTTATGAGGATCATAATGGCTTTATGTGGTTTTCTACAATGGGTGGCGGTGTTTCAAGATTCGATGGTGTCAATTTTAAATCCTATGATGAAACTAATGGTTTAATTTCAAATCAGGTTTATTGTATTTTCGAAGATTCAAAAAACAACATTTGGTTTGGATCAAGAGGTGGACTTACAAAATATGATGGTTACAGTTTTAAATCCTATACTGTAGATGATGGCCTAAGCAATAATATTATTCGTTGTATTGCAGAAGATTCTAAAGGTCATATTTGGTTAGGAACATTTGGCGGAGGACTATCTGTATTAAGTGATAACGAAACTATTATAACTTTTCATAAGGATCAAGGGTTGTTATCCAACTTTGTATATGATTTGATTTTTGTTGATGAAAATCTGTTTATTGCAACAAAAGCTGGGCTTTGCAAGTTGAATATCAATAATAAAAAGTTCATCAATCTTGCGTTAGCTGGGACCAATATTAGAGACATAGCGGTTAATCAGGACACTACCAGTCTATTGATTGCAGCAGAATCTAAAGGCCTTTACAAATTAGATCTCAAAAGTTCTGCTATTAGTAATCTCCGAACTTCTCCAAAAAACATCTCGTTTATACATGAAACCTTATCTCAACTCTGGCTATCTACACTGGACGATGGTTTATACTTGGTTACGGATTCTTCTGAAATCCAATTCACACAAATGAATAGTGGACTAGCTAGTAATGTTATTTTAACGATTCATGAAGATGTTGGTGGGGACATATGGATTGGAACGTTGGGTGGTGGAGTATCTAAACTCAATTTAACTCCCATGTTTTCGTATCATAAAGAAGATTGGCTTAACGAAGATGCTGTACAATCTATTTTTCAGGACCCACAAGGTGTATTATGGTTTGGTTGTCGCTATGGAGGAATCAAAACTATGGATTCAACCCATTATGATTTGACTAGGTTCAAGAATATGAATGTCACTGGAATCCGAAAATTCTCAGATGAGAAAATTTGGATCTCTACAAACAACAACGGCTTATTTTGTATCGACACCGATGAAAACGTTGAAATATTTAATCAAAAGACCGGGTTTCCTTCCGATAAAGTTTTTGCAATGGAGGAAGATGCTTCAGGAAACTTATGGTTAGGCAGCTATGACGAAGGAGTTATCATATTAAATAAGTCTAACAAAACTTTTCACAAACTTAAAGAGTTCGATTCTAAGTTGGTTTTTGACATTGTAAAAACAAGTACTGGAGAACTATGGATTGCTACGAATGGGAATGGAATCTATGTTGTAAATAACGGAACCGTAACTAACAAATTTGATATCTCCCATGGGCTTCCTAGCAATGATATTTGGTCACTTACGGAAGACATTTTTGGTAACATCTGGATTGGCATGAACGGAGGAGGTGTTTCTGTTTATAACGGGAAAAGCTTTGTTAATTACAATACTGAAGATGGAACCATTTCTGACAACGTTCACTCCATCTTATTTGATAATGCCAACAATCTTTGGATTGGTACTGAAAAGGGAGTAGACAAATTAATTTTCAACCTTAAAGACACTTTAGGTAAAGTTAGTTACCAGATTTATGAAATTGAGCACTATGGAAAAGAGGAAGGACTTTTTGGTATTGAAACAAATTTAAACGCGTCATTTAAAGACAAGTCTGGCTATTTATGGTTTGGATCAGTAAATGGAGCTACTAAATTTAACCCTCAAAACGCGCATTTTGATCATAAAGAGCCTCAAATACACATTACAGATATTCGAATTCATTTTGACACGGTTAATTGGGAGCAGCGCTACAAAGGTGAAATTGAACCTTGGTCTCACCTTCCTAAAGAGTTAAAACTGCGATCTTTCGAAAACCATGTGACATTTGAATACATGGCAATTACAGCGGACTTCTCCGCCAAAACAAAATACAAAGTAATGCTCGAAGGTTTGAATGATGAGTGGTCCAAACCAATTTCAGAAACTAAAGTAACCTATACCAACTTATCTCCAGGTGACTATGTATTTAAAATATTGGCATGTAACAAAGATGGTGTATGGACTTCCTCCCCTACCTCCTATTCGTTTTCGATTAGAACTCCATTCTATAAAATGCCATTATTTTATATTATTGCCGGTGCGGCAGGATTATTCGCGTTATGGTATTTGGATAAAAGAAAATCTTATAAAACCAGAAAAGAGAAATTGTTGCTAGAAAAAGAAATCCTAGAACAAACCATGGAACTCCGAATGGAAAAAAACAATGTTGAACTCAGAAACATTGAAATTGTTGCTCAAAAACGCGAGTTAGAAATAAAACAACAGGAGTTGGAAGTAAAAAACACTCAAATAATGGATAGTATTAACTATGCCAAAAGACTGCAACGAACTATTCTGGTAAATGAGGACCTTTTCAATGAAAAATTTGCTGAACATTTTATACTATTAAAACCCAAGGATATCGTTTCTGGAGATTTTTTCTGGATTCGGGAATCTGAACATTTTGTATACTTCTCCGCAGTAGATTGTACTGGCCATGGTGTACCTGGAGCATTTATGTCAATAGTTTGTAATCGATTGCTTAATATGGCTGTAGACGAATATGAATTCAATGATGCAGGCAAAATGCTACAGTATCTACATAATCAATTGCTTCACATGATGAGACCAGGTTTAGAAGAACGTATGCGAGATGGAATGGATCTGGCCTTGTGTATTATTGACAAAAAAAATAATGATATGTCATTTGCTGGTGCCCACAACCCTCTTTTTCTGTATCGAGATGGTGAACTAACAGTAGTTGATGCTGATAAAAAACATGTAGGTTTTGCATTTAGAACGAAAAAGGACCAGACTTTTACAAATCATAAGATAGAGTTAAAACAAGGAGACCAACTTTACATGTTCACGGATGGTTACTCAGATCAATTTGGCGGTAATGATAAACGCAAATATTTCCAAGCTAACTTCCAGAAATTCATAGCAAACATTGCCATCTCCGACATGGATACTCAATACAATCAACTGGTAAATGAATTCCTAGATTGGAAAGGTGAGCATGAACAAATCGATGACGTTTTAGTCATGGGTGTCAAAATCAAATAGTTGGCAATACGTCAGTTTCACGGTCCAAAAGATGTCAATTTAGCATTCTTTAATTCACAACGCTGGTCTGGATTTATTTTTGCAACTTTGACGCAACAATTAAACAGTACATCTTATGCCTAACTATTGCATCATAATAGGAACTAATCGTTCTGGTAGCAACAGTAAAAAAATTGCTGCTATTTATTCAGACTTTATGACCAACTTAGGTCAAGAGCATGATATTCTTGATTTGGAACAACTTCCTAAGGATTTTGTATTTTCTAACATGTATGGTAAAAGCAATCCGGAGTTTACTAAGTTTCAAGAAATAGTCACCAAAACTGACAAATTCATATGTGTGATTCCGGAATACAATGGAAGTTTTCCTGGGGTCCTTAAGGCATTTATTGATTCCTGCAAGTTTCCTGAAAGTTTCATGGATAAGAAATGTTGTTTGGTTGGGCTATCAGCTGGACAATTTGGTAATGTTCGAGGAATTGAGCATTTCACAGGTATTGCTAACTACATTAACATGGACGTATGGCATGCTAACATGTATTTCCCTGGTGTTGATAGATACCTTAATGAAGATGGATCTTTAAAAGACGAAAAAATGGGAGAACGAATTAAATCTCAGCTAACTGGATTTATTGGTTTTTAACCTAATTACTAACTGAATAAGAACTTATTTAAATATGTCAAAAGTAAAAATAAAATCAACCACGGTTCTGGCTATTAAGCATAACGGAAAGGTGGCAATTGGAGCGGATGGACAAGCTACTATGGGTAATCATGTAGCTAAAAGCAACGTTAAAAAAATCAGAACTTTTCTTGATGGTAAAATTGTAGTTGGATTTGCAGGATCAACTGCTGATGCGTTTACATTATTAGAACGGTTTGAAGAAAAATTACATGCTTTTAACGGTAATATGAAACGCGCAGCTGTAGAACTAACCAAGGACTGGAGAACTGACAAATATTTAAGAAGGCTAGAATCTATGATGATTGCTGCTAATAAAGACGAGGTCCTAATAATCTCTGGAACCGGTGATGTATTAGAGCCCGACAATGATATTGCTGCAATTGGCTCCGGAAGTGTTTATGCACAATCTGCTTCCATGGCTATGAAAAAACACGCAAAAGATCTGGACGCAAAAGAAATGGTAAAAGAAGGGCTTACAATTGCCGCCGACATGTGTATTTACACCAATCATAATTTTATCATTGAAGAACCTGCACAATAACATTTCAAATCAAACGAAATACATCATGAAAATCTTACATAACCCACGTTGTAGAAAAAGTAGAGAAACACTGGCCCTAATTGAAGAAAAAGGCGCTACAAGCAATCTTGAAATTGTAGAATACTTAAAAGATATTCCAACCAAAGACGAGCTTAAAAACATTTTGAAAATGTTAGGAATCGAAGCTCAAAAACTCATCCGTAAAGGTGAAGCTGATTACAAAGAAAATTTCAAAGGTAAAGACTTATCAGAAGACGAATGGATTGATGCCATGTTGCAATACCCAAAACTTATCGAACGTCCTATTGTTATTAAAGGTGATAAAGCTATACTGGGAAGGCCTCCAGAAAATGTATTAGAGTTGTTGTAGTTTAGTTTATTACACAACCACTGATAAAAAAAGACCTGCCGTAACTTAACAATTACACGGCAGGTCTTTTTGTTTCCTTAAATTCGAGTACTTATTTTAACGTGAGTTCGGGATAAGAATGCAGTCAGAGTTCTTATCCCGAACTCACGTTATTTTACATTAAAATATCCCGAACCAATCTTTTCTCCTTCACACATTACATTCACAATGTAATTACCCGGTGTGTAGTTAAATCCTTTTAACATCGTAAATGTCATTTCTTGACCTGTGTTGTTAAACTGAAGATTTTGAGCCATAGTATACTTCACTTCCGTACTATCGTTCAATATAGTCGTTCCTCCTCCATTATTAGCATCTGAGAAAATAGAACCAGAAGGCAACACCAACTGAACAAAAAACTTTTTAATATCTTTAACCGCTGCCTTGTTATCGGAAAGCTTGTAGGTAATTTTAATTCTATCGATGCTTTTCGCTCTGTATTCTTCTCGCTCAAATTCTTTCCCACTTGCTTTAAGAGCAGTGACCTTTAATTCATTTACATGAAGTACCGAAGCTATTTTAATGTATTCATCCAAAACATCTCTTGCTACCGAAACCGTCTCTAATTCTTCTCCTAACTGTGTCTTTTCCATATTTAAGGTATCAATCTCAATATTAAGAGAATCATTCTTAGCCATAAGCGTCTTAATTTCCTCATCCTTCTTGTCTAGATCCGCTTTCAAATTAGAAATAAACTTCTTAAGATTTTTCTTATCTGCTTCGCTGGCATTAAGGTTGTTTTTAAGTTTCTCAACATACTTATCCATTTCAGCAATTTTAGCGTCGAGTTCTTCATTTTGGATTCCCAATGCTTCATACTTCTTCTTAGTTTCCATTAATCGATCTCGAACTTCGAACAATTCGCTTGAAGTACTTTCAAGGTTATTAGTCGTCTCTGTGAGATTAGTTTGAAGGTTTTCGGCCTCTTTGTTTTTAGTAACTAACATGTATGCAAGACCTCCAATAATTGCTAACTGTAGCAAACAAAGGATAATCCAAAACGTTGGTTTTTTGTTTTCCGTGGGTTTAGTGTTTGACATGATTTTTTTATGATTGATATTCTATGTTCCGCAATTTACTAAATAAACTTATTCTTTTTCATATGAGCCAATAGTTGACTTCTTAGATCCTCACTACCTTTTATCAATGGAAGTCGAACATTGCTTCCAATAACTCCTAAATGATCTAATGCCGTTTTTACTCCAACAGGATTACTTTCAACATACATAAGATCATTGATTTCAAGAAAATTGAATAAGGTTTTAGAGGCTGCCGCAAAGTCTCCGTTTAATGCGTTGTTTATCATTCCAGAGAATTGTGATGGAAACGCATTTGCCAAAACAGAAATAACTCCACTTGCTCCAAAAGATATCATTGAAGTAGTTAGTAAATCATCTCCGCTAATTAAAATAAAGTCTTCTGGTTTTTGTTTTTGAATGGTCATGCATTGTTCTAAATTACCAGACGCTTCTTTTATTGCAATTACATTCTCTAATTGGGCTAAGCGAAGTGTAGTTTCAGCCGAAACATTAGAAGAAGTTCTCCCTGGTACATTATATAAAATTATTGGCAATTCAGATTGTTCAGCAATGGCTTTATAATGTTGATAAATACCTTCTTGACTAGGTTTATTATAATATGGTGATGCTGATAAAATTGCATCTACCCCAGACAAATCAAAAGTCTTAAAGTTATCTATTACACCTGCAGTGTTATTACCTCCAATTCCAAAGACAATTGGTTTCCTGCCTGCGTTAACCGAAATAACCTTATTTAAAATCTCTTGTTTTTCATCTGGAGTACAGGTTGCCGCCTCACCAGTAGTTCCTAAAACCACTAGGTAATCCACACCTCCTTGAACAACATGTTCCACCAGTTTTTCAAGAGCCTGGTAATCCACCTCTGCTTTAGTATCAAATGGAGTAACTAATGCTACCCCAATTCCTTTAAATTTTTCGATCATTTAACTTTAATACTTTGAACACGATCTACGATCGTCATACAATTTTGCGCTCTACTTTTACTCGTAACTTCAGGCATCATAAAATCGAAACAATGCTCTTTACCCTCTTCATAAAACCCCACTCTGCAGCTTGCTTTATTGTCAACCATTATTAATTCTTTGATTGGCGAAAAGTTCTTACCGAAGTAAAACAAGAAATCATAATTTCTACTTAAAAACTGGCTCAATTCCCCATCATTAACTTTGCCCATCCAGTTCACATCTTTGTCAGTGAAACTAGAATGATTGTAGTTCTCAGGTTGCTTTTTTAGATGCACAATATATTCTACATTTTTACCCGCATCTATAAGTCTCCCCATCCAGTCCGAAGATGATTTAAAATCCTCTTCCGAGTCAAATACAACCCCAACACTTCGGGCATTCTCAAATGGCACATTCGAACGCACCTTAGAAGCCTTAATTACTTTCTTTACACGCTGTCTTATAAAAAAACTCTTCACTACTTACTCCCTCTTCTTTAATTTAACCTCAAATATAAAATCAAAAATCTCTATTCAATCAACTAGAGATCATATTTTCGAAATCTGCTTCAGAAATAATCTTAACTCCTAACTTTTCTGCCTTAGCCAATTTCGATGGCCCCATATTTTCTCCTGCCAAAACATAATCCGTTTTGGAAGATATGGATGAAACGATTTTACCCCCATTTTGGATCACTGCATCTTTTACTCCATCTCTAGAATAATTGGTAAATACTCCAGAAACCACAAACTTCAGTCCTTCCAAAACATTTCCTTTCAACTCAATCTTGGCCTGTTCCATTAGCACCCCAGAAGCAGAAAGTCTACTCAATACTTCTACATTGTCCTCATCCTCAAAATAATCTTTGACACTCAAGGCAATCTTATCTCCGATCTCTGGAGCCTCAATAAGTTGTTCGTAAGAAGCGTTTCTAATGCTTTCCAAATTTTCAAAGTACTCGGCAAGACGTGTTGCTACTGTACTTCCTACAAAACGAATCCCCAAACCAAATAGTACTTGATTAAATGGAATTTGTTTAGATAGTTCTATACCTTCTATTAAGTTTTTAGCAGACTTATCAGCAAAACGCTCCAAACCGACCACCTGTTCATATGTTAGATCGAATAGGTCAGCCACGTTTTTGACTAGTCCAGATTCATACAATTGTTCGATAGTTTCTTTTCCTAAACTATCAATATTCATGGCTTTACGTTGAATAAAGTGCTCAATTCTTCCAGTAATCTGCGGACTACATCCTTTTTCATTAGGGCAATAATGTGCCGCTTCTCCTTCCTTTCTTATTAATCCAGTACCACATTCCGGGCAAGTTTCAATAAATTGAATGGGTTTAGCTTCATTCGATCTTTTAGATACATCTACATGTGTCACTTTAGGAATAATTTCTCCACCCTTTTCTACAAACACCGTATCGTCTTCGTGCAGATCTAAAGATTCAATAATATCTGAATTGTGCAGAGATGCTCTACGAACAGTAGTTCCTGCCAACAACAAAGGTTCTAAATTTGCTACTGGAGTAACTGCACCAGTTCTCCCTACCTGATACGAAATGGATACTAGTTTAGTAGGTAAATTCTCCGCTTTAAACTTATATGCAATTGCCCATCTTGGACTCTTAGAGGTAGTTCCTAAAGC
>JAHDFW010000034.1 GCA_020627945.1 Cytophagales bacterium | reverse complement strand
AGTGGAAAGGAACTACTGAGCAAATTGATGATATTTGCATCGTTGGAATTAAGATCTAACTATTGTTTAAACTCCAAAAAATCGATATATAATTCTTCCACTTTTGTTCTAGCCCATGGAGTTTTTCTAAGAAAAGTCAAGCTCGATTTAATGCTAGCATCAAATTTGAAACAACGGATCGGAACATTGTTGTAGAGTTGTTCCCAACCGTAAAAATCTACCAACTCCTCAACAATAGACTTTAAAGTTTTTCCGTGCAAAGGATCTTTGGGATGATTTTGATTGCTCATATTATCTATTTTGTTTTTTTGAATACTCTTCAAGAGCTTCTTTTTCGGACTTGCTTAAGGACTTCATGCCGCGTTCACTAATCTTGTCTAGGATAGCATCAATATTTTTTTGCTCCTTTATCTTCCTCTCATTATAAAGGTCATCCATCGTTTGAAGGCCAGCAGATCTTCTCTGCCAAATTTCACGGGTTAATAAGACATGTGGCTTCATAATCAAAAGCCCTAAAAATGCAGCGGCTGGAACTACGATTAAAACTGAAACGATTGGATGTTGGACTACAGTTTGGCTGGGAATAATTAAGCAAGTGATTAAAAAACCTCCTAATGCTCCACCTAAGTGCGCTTCATGACCAATATTATCGGCTTGTTTACGTATGCCATAGATCGTGTAAATGATGTAGGCAATGGCTGCAAACCCAGCAGGTATCATGTATATCTTTTGAAGTGGGTCAATAATTGTGCTTGCAAAAACCACCCCAGCTACAGCACCAGATGCTCCAACTGCGGTATACTGACTTTTATTTCGGTGGATAAACAATGAAAGTAATGAACCTGAGAACAAGCTAAATACGTAAACAATAATAAAGAGCCATTCTCCAAACTTGCCTATAGATAAAATTGCACCAGTAAAATACCATAAGGAAATCATATTGAAGATGAGGTGCATCCAATTGACATGTAAGAATCCTGCTGTTGCAAGCCTGTAATACTCTTTTGACTCTTGTATTTTTTGAAGGTCAAATTTATACTTCTCAAATATGTCAGTGCGCTGAAAACCAACAATGGACACTAAGAAGTTAACTATGATTAATGCAATGGCTACCATAATATGAACTACCGTATTCTCAAAAATAGAAATTTCTACAAAATAAAAGGCTGCATAAAGCGAGCCAACTTATAAATTATTAACGACTTTGTCTTAAATTGCATATTTATGGAAATTTTGGCAGATGAGCGACTTTAAATCAGGTTTTATAAATATTATAGGGAATCCTAACGTGGGAAAATCCACTTTAATGAATGCTCTAGTAGGGGAGAGATTGTCTATTATTACATCTAAGGCGCAAACAACACGTCACAGAATTCTTGGAATCTTGAACGGAGAGGATTTTCAGATGATTTATTCCGACACTCCAGGGATTATTAGTAATCCACAATATAAGTTGCAGGAATCTATGAATAAGTTTGTTTCAGGGTCTCTGAAAGATGCTGATGTGCTCATTTATGTCACGGATATTTTTGAGTATGAGGAGGAGGAGAAAAGAAACTTGTTTTTAGATAAAATAGCGTCTTCGGATTTCACAATTCCGACTTATCTAGTAATCAACAAAGTTGACCTGGATAACAAAGGTAAATTGGATGAAGTGGTTGATTATTGGTCACAACATGGAGAGTTTACAGAAATCATTCCTATATCAGCGCTTGAGAAATTCAATTTAGAAACACTGTTCGATCGACTTTTAGAGAAATTACCTGTTCATCCACCATATTATGATGTAGATGCACTTACCGATAAGCCAGAACGTTTTTTTATCTCGGAAATTATAAGGGAGAAGATTTTTCAAAATTATACAAAGGAAGTTCCCTACAGTACTCAAGTGGAAGTAGAATCTTTTAATGAGACGGAGGATAAAATTTATATTCAGGCCATCATTTTTGTTGAGCGTAATTCTCAAAAAGGTATTGTAATTGGAAAAGGTGGTGCAGCTCTTAGAAAGGTTGGAATAGCAGCATGTAAGGATGCAGAGCAATTTCTTATGAAACAAGTAGATCTCAGGCTTTTTGTGAAGGTGAGAGATAAATGGAGATCTAATACGAATGATCTCAAGGGATTTGGATATACAGAATAAGGATCAAGCCAGAATATTTAATTCATAGGTTGACTTAGTTCTTAGAAAGAAGTGTAATAATAATTTCGCGGGAAATTCAGGTGCAAAAAAAAGAGGGCATAAAGCCCTCAATTTGTGGTTCTAACTTATCGCTGGCCGAAGCCGCCATAACCTAGAAAACTTAATTTATTCTTCAGATTTAGTCTCTTCTGCAGGAGTTTCTACTGTTTCCTCTACTTCCGCAACTACTTCTTCTTTTTTAGCCTTAGGAGCTTTCTTTGTAGCTTTTGTAGTGAATGAGGCCTTAAGTTCCTCAACGTCCACTTTTTTGATAACAGGCATGAACGATTCGTTTTTAAGTGTAGTTCTTCTTCTTGATGCCTTACCTCTTCTTCTTTTTAGTTTTCTTTCTATTTTAACAATGCCCATTTTGATTCGATCTTAAAATTGAACCGCAAAGGTATGTAAAATTATGTTTTAAAGTAGAAAAAAGAAATTTATTTTTTGAAAGAGTATGTGATGTCGTTTTCTTGCAAAATAAGTTGCGTTTCACTAAGGATAGTTACAAAGTATGTACGCATTAAGATGTCTTCAGAACCTTCTTTTGGGGTATAGGTGTAACTTAGCCCATTGTTAGCGTTATCGAGTTTCCATGTACCTTTGGACTCGATGCCTGCTTCATTTAAAATATAGTAGAACGTTTTGTCCTCTTTTACTTCCATAAAGTCATTTTCGCCAACGGGTTTAACATTTTCTCCACTTTGGTTACTTATGTATTCAAATTTCCATTTGCCTACAAGTAGTTTTTCTTTTGGTGTAAGTCCTCCTGAACAACTAGCCAAGAGTAGCAAACAGGATACAACGATGGTAAGTGTAAGCTTATGGATGGTAATGATTTTCATAAAGCGCGTTGTGGATTATTTATTATTTGAATTCTCGAAAAGTTCGTTTTCGAAGCTTAAAAAGAACTCCACTGCATAATTAATAAGATCGTTCTTATCCAGATTATGTTCCTTCGAAAGTCGTTCTATTCCCTTAAGAAGATTAGGCTTAATACCATTAATTGATTGATCCGTTTTTTTATCTTTCGGTTCCTTTACGGTACTCGTTTCTTTGGAGTCAGCTTTGATTATTTTGGTTTTTGATAATAAAGCCTCTTGAAATTTCGATATATCTTTTTTAGCCATAAAGTTCTAACAATTCTTTCGAGAAGTTTAAATAATCTTCTGTACCTCGACTTTCAGGTGCATATGTAAGCACAGATGAATTGAATGCCGAAGATTCCATAAGAGCAATATCTTGACGAATTCTGGTTTTAAAAATTTTACCATTTAGGTAGTCGTTTCCTTCAAGGTTAGACATTACTGCTTGACTGAATTTTGTACGATCATTAAACTTGATGAGAAGTACACCACCTAGTTCAAGTCCTTTGTTAAGTCGCTTGTTAACCTTTGCTGCCGAATCAAGTATTTTATCCAGACCTATAAATGCGAAATTCTCGGTTTGCATAGGTACAATATAATATTGTGAAGCAACAAGTGCATTTAATGCCATAGTACTTAAACTTGGCGGGCAGTCAACCAAAATGAAATCGTATTTGTCCTGAATCGATTCTAATACTTCTTGAAGTAGGTATTCACGACCAGTTTCATTATTGATTTTATGTTCATAATCCAGTAAATCAGCTGAAGAAGTTATTAGGTCAACGCCTTCTTCAGTATTAGAAATGTAATTATCAATAGAATCTTGCTTCGTCAATAGTAAACCGATATGATTTTCACTTTCCTTAACGCCAAAAGAAATACTTAGGTTACACTGCGCATCTAAATCAATGGCCAAAACCCTTTTGTTTTGGGAAACCAAAGCTGCTGCTAGGTTCAAAGTAGTAGTAGTTTTGCCCGTTCCACCTTTGTTATTAATAATAGAAAAGATTTTTGCCATTGGTAAGCTAATTGAAAACTTAAGTGTTAATTGTTTTGTAAGTGTAAAAACGCTTGATTTTATACCTATACAAATATAGAAAATATTTTGTTTTTAATTACTTTTGTCGTCGTTCTAAATGGTCCTGTTAATGAGTTTAATTGGGGGCATAAGGAAAAGTTGTTTGATTCAATAAGAATTTTATCTTATTGTTTAAAATACAATTACTATCTTTGAAAGAGCTAAACCAAATTTTATAATACAATATCATTATGGCCGATAAATCAACCATTATTTACACACAGACAGATGAAGCACCAGCGTTGGCAACACAATCGTTGTTACCAATTGTTAGGGCTTATGCAGGAGCAGCAGGAATAAATATTGAAACCAGAGATATTTCTCTTTCAGGTAGACTTATTGCCGCGTTTCCAGATTTTTTAAAGGATGATCAAAAGCAGGCAGATGCTTTGGCGGAACTTGGCGAATTAGCTAAAACTCCAGAGGCCAATATTATAAAGTTGCCTAATATTAGTGCTTCGGTTCCTCAGTTGAAGGAAGCTATTAAGGAGTTGCAAGGGCACGGGTATGCTTTGCCAAATTATCCAGAAGAACCAGAAACGGATGAGGATAAGAAAATAAAAGCTCGTTACGATAAGATTAAAGGTAGTGCGGTAAACCCTGTATTACGTGAGGGAAATTCAGATCGTCGTGCACCAAAAGCAGTAAAAAATTATGCTCGAAAAAATCCACACTCAATGGGAGAGTGGCAGTCTGATAGCAGATCACATGTTTCTAGTATGAATGGTGGAGATTTTTACAGCAACGAAAAATCTACAACGGTGGATAAGGCTTGTTCTGTTAGCATTCAATTAAAAACTGCGGATGGAACTGTTAAAGAAATGAAACCGTCATTTGATTTGTTAGATGGAGAGATTATTGATGCTTCAGTGATGAGAAAAAATGACTTGGTTCAATTTCTTGAGGCTCAAATTCAAGAAGCTAAAGCTGAGGGACTATTGTTTTCATTGCATATGAAAGCAACGATGATGAAAGTTTCAGATCCTATTATTTTTGGACATGCTGTTAGAGCTTATTTCAAATCTTTGTTTGATAAATATGGAGATGTATTAGATGAAGCAGGAGTTGAGCCTAATAATGGTTTTGGAGATGTAATTGCCAAGTTAGATCGAATTCCTGCTGACAAAAGAGCTGAGGTAGAAGCAGAAATTAAATCTTGTTTTGATAATGGGCCTGCTCTAGCAATGGTTAATTCTGATAAAGGGATTACAAATTTACATGTACCAAGTGATGTGATTATTGATGCTTCTATGCCAGCAATGATTCGTACTTCTGGATGCATGTGGAATAGTGAAGGAAAGATTCAAGATACTAAAGCGGTAATTCCTGATGGAAGTTACTCTGGAATTTATAAAGCGACCATGGATTTCTGTAAGAAAAATGGAGCTTTGGACCCAACAACTATGGGTACTGTACCTAATGTTGGTCTTATGGCTAAAAAAGCTGAAGAGTATGGATCTCACGATAAAACATTTGAAGTAGCTGAAGCAGGAACGATGCAGGTTGTAACTGCAGACGGAACTGTACTACTTCAACATGAAGTGAATGAAGGAGATATATGGAGAATGTGTCAGGTTAAAGATGGTCCTGTTCAGGATTGGGTTAAACTGGCGGTAAAAAGAGCAACAGCAACTAAATCTCCGGCAGTATTTTGGTTGGACGCTAATAGAGCTCATGATGCTCAACTAATAGAGAAAGTAAACCTATACCTTAAGGATCATAATACAGATGGTTTGACTATTGAAATAATGGCTCCTGAACAGGCAGCTACTTATTCTTTAGAAAGAATTCACAGAGGGGAAGATACTATTTCGGTAACAGGTAACGTACTTAGAGATTACTTAACAGATTTGTTTCCAATTCTTGAGTTAGGAACAAGTGCAAAAATGTTATCAATAGTTCCTCTTATGAATGGTGGTGGACTTTTTGAAACAGGTGCTGGTGGTTCTGCTCCAAAACATGTTCAACAATTTGAAAAAGAAGGTCATTTGCGTTGGGATTCATTAGGTGAATTCCTAGCATTAGCTGTATCGCTTGATCACTTGGGTGAAGTAAACAACAATGATCGTGCTCGTGTTCTTGGTGATATGCTAGATGAAGCAACATCTAAGTTCTTGGAAAATGATAAATCTCCATCTAGAAAAGTAGGAGAGTTGGACAACAGAGGAAGCCATTTTTACCTAGCTATGTATTGGGCAGAAGCTTTATCTATTCAAGATAAGGATGCAGATCTTAAAGCACAATTTGGACCTATTTATGAGTCTATGAAATCTAATGAAGCGACTATCATTGATGAGTTAAATAGTGCTCAAGGAGATGCTGTAGCAATGGGAGGATATTATCGACCAGATTTAAACAAAATTGCAAGTGCAATGCGCCCAAGTGAAACTTTAAATAAGATTTTGCAGGGTATCGAAAGCGATGTAGCGGTATAACTCATTACTGAACTAAATATAAAACCTCAATCAGTACGGCTGGTTGAGGTTTTTTTTATGCCTACATTATTCTTGTAGTTTTTAAATTCAATGCAGAGTGGAAAGACTCTGTTTACTTCTTCTTGTTTTTTAGATTGCTAAGATGTTTTCGAGCTTTTTCTAGTAGCTCCTCAAATTTAGCTGCTGACCCATCTTCTACTGAAGATTCTCCTGTATTAGCGCCACCTTTTTTTAACTTCTTGATTTCCTCTTCCAATTCTTGAACCCGCTCAGTCATTACTTTAGCGGTTTCTTTTGATTTTACAAGATCCGTAATATTACTAGACCTTACAGAAGCTCCAATTACTTTACCAAAGTTATCGAAAATTGCAGAGTAGTAACCTCTTAATATTACAGGGTTTCCATCTCCGTCTTTAGAATCAATGTTTTGAGTATAAGTATCTCCATTGAGGCAGCGATCGTACTTGTCTTTCCAAAACGGATGTTGATCAACAGGGATGCAGTCAAAAATATTAACGCCTTCAGTTAGTGTAATACCATTGTCTTTGTATTTGTCTTGAAGGGTTTTGTTTACAACAATGATTTTATAATTGCGGTCGATTGCAAAAAACGTATCCTCAGAACTGTCGATTAAAGCCTTAATGTTGTAATCTTTTTGAAGGATTTCCTCTTGTATGCGCTCCATCTCTTCTTGCGTAGATTGCATTTCCTCCATGTTTTGCCTCATCTGCTGCTCCTGATCCTGGAGTTCACGAGTTTTTACTTCCGATTCCTCGAGTAATTTCATCGTTTTTTCATTGGTTTCAGCAGAGGCAATACTAGAGGAGATGTTCTCTGCAAGTCTTTCTAGAAACTCAACTTGGTATTTTTCGTAATGATTGAAGGAAGCCAATTCAATAACACCATAAGATTCTTCTTCCAACATCATCGGTATAAGTAGTACCTCTTTTGGTCTTGATCCTCCTAATCCTGATTTAACGTTGACGTACTCGTCTGGAACATTTTTAAGATGGATAGGCTTTTTCTCGAACAAACATTGCCAAAGTAATCCATAACCTTGAGGAATTAAATCCCGAGTGTACTTATCTCTATCATACGCATAAAACGCTATTTGACGAAGATTCTCTTTCGTCGAATCAAATATATAAAGACCAGCTTGATTAGATTTGGTGTAATTCACAAGGTGAGAAATAATACTTCTTCCGAGTGATTCAATTCTGCCATCACCAGACCTTAAAATATCCACAAATTTTGAAAGTCCTTCATTGGTCCAACGCCGTTCATGATCTCTTTGATGGATATTGATCATTTGCTGCTGCATATTGTGCAATGATTGGCGAAGCACATGAGATTCTGGTTTGTAGATAGAGAAATCTAAATTGTCGTTTTCAATATTTTTGATGATTTCAACACCTTCATTCATGATCTCTTTTTGGAGGCTCAATCTTTTGTGTAGAACTCGGTATTCATCAAAACTCCAGGCAGATAGTTCGATATTTTTTTGAGAATGACCTTTAACTCCAAACTCGCTCATCAATTTGAGAATTGGAGATTCTATTACTTTATAAATGAACCAAACTAAGCCTAGAGAGGCAATTAGGAAGGAACCTATCCACACTTCTTCTTTCCATGATTCTGGATCATAAAGCAAAAAATAGCCAATTCCAGACCCAAATATGCTGATCATTAGGATGAATATCCTAAAATTCTTAACGGTTAAATATTTAGCTATAATTTTCAACCTTGCTCTCTTAGTTTATGTTCAAGAACTTTTAGTCTCATTTTCAATTTAACCACATCGGTTACATCTTTAGAACGAACCGTCGCACCAACAACTTTTCCATAATCATTGATAACTGGATCATATGAGGCTTGTACATATAAAATTTCTCCTGCTACTTCTCTTTCCAAATCTTCTGTGAAACTTTCACCTTCCAAAATTCTGTTGTAGCGAGCCTTCCATGCTTCATGTTGATCTTCTGGTAAATAATTGAATACGTTATGACCAATTTTAATTTCTACGCCGCTCTTTTTATAGCGATCTTTTAGTGCGTCATTGGCAACTAAAATATTATATTCTTTATCTAAGCAGAAGTAAGTATCATCCGAATAGTTGATTAGTGAAACCAACATTGCTTCTTTAGTTTCGATCTCAGCTTGGATTCTAACCATCTCTTCTTGAGTGGCTTTCATTTCTTCCATGTTCTGACGTAACTCCTCTTCTTGCGTAGTTAGTTCCTGAGTTTTTAACTGACTTACTCTAAGTAATTCTTCCGTACGTTGTGTAACACGTAAACCTGCAATAGCTCCAGCAATTGACTCCGAAACATTATCAATAAAATCAAGTTTATATTGCTCTAATGGTTCAAGAGATGCTAATTCAATTACTCCAAATACTTCTTCATTAATAACTAATGGTACCAGTAATATTGCACGAGGTATGGTGTCTCCTAAACCAGAAGCAATTCTCACATAGTTTTCTGGAACCGCAGTCATGTAAATGGAGCGCTTTTCAGTAATTGCTTGCCATAAAAGACCATCGCCTTTTTTTAAACTTCGAGAGGAAAATTTTTGACGATTAAAAGCGTAGAAAGCCCATTGATCTAATTTGTCATGTTCTTCGTTAAGAATAAACATTCCTCCTAAGTTGCAGTCGATATATTGTACTAATTCGCTGATAAGAGAATTCCCCAATTCTTTAGGAGACCTAGAAAAATCTCTAATAAGGGTGCTGAACTTAGCAATTCCTTCATTAGACCAACGCTTTATTTTATCCTCTTGTTCAACGCGGATAAGGTTTTGCTCCATTGTTTCAAGAGCATTTCCAATTTCACCACGGTTAATGTCAATGTTTTTATTCTTCTCGAATTCTTTTGCAGAAATATTGGTGCTGAAATTAATGATATTATTCATGTATTCAGCAAGTTCCAAAGAAGCACCAATCATCTGACCAATTTCATTGTTGTTGTAATTTTTTAAGCGGTAATTAACTCTATCTCCCTGACTCAATCGCTCAATTATGTCTTTTAAACTAATTATTGGCTTCACCATATTACGAGCAATCAAAATGGCAAGTACCGCTGCTAGTGCAACGAGAAATCCAGCAATTAGGAATACCTTATTTCTCAGTTCATCAATAGGCTCATAAATTTCATCTTCATCTAATTGCGAAACCATTGCCCAATCTAATTTTGAAATTAACGTCCATGAAGCGATCATGTTATTACCCGCATAATTTACTATCTGCTCGGTTCCATACTTTTGGTTGAATGCATTAAAGTATGGTTTTGCTATATCTGATTCCAAATCTACCTGAGCATCCTTATCCATTAAATTGTTATGAGCTAAATTTCCGACATAGAGCATGGTACTGTCTGTAGGTTTGTATGCCAATACGGTTTCACCATGTTTACCTAATAATAAGGAGTCCTTAAGACTTTTAAGATAAGGAGATAAATTTAATTTGAACCCAGCATAGAAATCCTTATTGTCTTCTGCGTTAAGTCTAAAATAGGCGTTAACATATATATCTTTATTTTCCCTGTAAGGATGATCATATAGTACGTCTTCGAAATCTAATTTAGGGGGTGATGCTAAAATTCCGTGACTATTTTCCACGTAGAGCACCTCCTGATTCTTTTTAAAGAATGAAATTTTTTCAACTTTGTAATTTTGAAGGTAACGCTCTGAATAACTTTTTAGTAGGGCAGCAGTATTACCATACATTTTGTTAACATTTCCATCAGCATCGACTAGAGTGTAAACTAGACCTGATTCAAGAAAGAAGTTTGTATTCCTTTCAAAATTGGAAAATTCGTCATTTAGTAATCTACTTTGAGCCTTTGCTGCAGCCTCCGCTTTAAGTAATGCACTGGTCTTAAGTGCTTGTTTGGATTCGTAGATTATAAGCCAGCTAATAGTAATTCCTATCAAAACCGTAAACGCAATTGAAAAAATAGCCAATTGACTTGAAAAGGAAAGGTTTCTGATGGCAGATACTAACTTCATATGTGCAGCTTGCTCTAAAGCACTAATTTAGTAAATTAAATGGGTTGTAGAAACAAAAGGTATTTAAATTACTACATTTGCGAATGTTAGAATAATGCATTTTTTTAATCTTATGAAGGTATTAAATATAGTTGGAATTTTTTTCGTAGGAATCTTGGGGATCTCTTGCGGAACAAAACAAGTCAAAGTTGAAAAAGAAGTAACCATTAATGCGCCGCTAGAACTAGTTTATAATCAGGTGAATGACGTTCGGAACGCACATGTTTGGAGTTTGTGGGGGGACAAAAAATCAGGTCTGCTCAAACATTATAGTACTCAATTTACTGGAGTTGGAGCAAGTGTTCGATGGGAAGATAAGGAGACTGGAGATGGAGCAATGAAAATTGTGAATGACTCAATTTTTAATCAGGTTCAGTGGAAAATTGAACTTAAAGAATTGGATCATGATATAGATGCCAAATTTCAATTGAAATTAGAAGGGAGCAATGTTAAGTTAACGAGTGTAGTTGAACAAGAGCAATCTACTTTCAACTCTATGTTTCATGATAAGTCTGATATTTATGATAAGGGACTAGAAAAAGCACTTTATGACCTGAAATATGCCTGTGAGCAGAAATTAATTGAAAGTAAAATTTTGAAGGTTCAATTGAAGCCAACCAATTACGTGACCATTCGTGAAGAATTTGATCCTTTAAAAGAAACTAACGTTAGCAATAGGCTGCTTGGTGAGATGGTAATGCATTTAAGAGCTAATGGTCAGGAACCAAAAGGAGCGCCAATAGCCATTTATTATGCTCGTTCAAATGGAGAAAAATCTCAGGTAGATTTAGAAATGGGGATTCCCGCAACGGAGAAAGTTGATTCCACTGAGCGGATAAAATATAAAGAAATGGGAGCTAGAAATGCATTGATGTATCGACATTTTGGTGGATATACTAGTTTGGAGAAGTCATATAAGAAGGTAACTGATTTTATGAATGAAAATAATATTGCTGCAATTGGTGCTCCTTGGGAAGAATATGTTACTAACCCAGGTCAACAACCTGATAGTTCTAAATGGGAGACTAGAATTTATTTTCCTTTGGAATAGGGGAGACGGGGATTACATAAATTACAAAAAAAAAGAGGAGCTTAATGCTCCTCTTTTTTATTATACTTCTTATTATATGCCGCTTTCCCATCTTCGAGAAATTTGACAAACTCATCAATATCCAAATTGTAATTTCGTTTAGGTACGCCCGGTAGTTTTTTGCCATCAGTTCCTAATAATACATATAATGGTTGTGAGTTACTACCATATTTCAATTGCTGATATTCAGAATTAATTTCCCCTAAGGTTGTTAATTGTTCTTCCGGATCAATTTTTGAAGTCACATATTGATCTTCTGAAAGTTTTACTTTTTTATCATCACAATAGAGAGCTACAACGACAAAGTCATTACGCAATCTTCTTAAAACTTTAGGGTCTTTCCATACAGATTGTTCCATCTGTCTACAATTTACACAGCCATGACCAGTGAAGTCGACGAATATAGGTTTATTCTGTTTTTTAGCACATTCTATTGCCTCATTCAAGTCATAATACCCTTTCAGTCCATGAGGAAGGTGTAATTTATCCCCATACTTAGGGTTAGAGTTACAAATGGTGTTAGCCTTAGTTCCAGGCCCCGCGACTTGGTCATCGGTGACCTCCAGCATAATATCTCTTACTATGTATTCAGTAACGTGATAATCAGATTGAGTACTCATAGGAGGTAGATAACCCGCTAACTCTTTTAGCTGAGCTCCCCATAAACCTGGAATCATCCATACTGTGAAAGTGAAACTTACAATTGCAAGCATAAGCCTAGGTACTCCAACTCTATCCATATCACTATCGTGGGGTAACTTGAATTTTCCAAGAAGATAAAAACCTATTAAAGCAAATATTACAATCCAAATGGATAGATAAATTTCCCTATCTAAAATACCCCATCCATAAACTTGATCAGCTACACTTAAAAACTTAAGACCCAACGCAATTTCTATGAACCCTAAAACAACTTTTACTGAGTTTAACCAGCCGCCAGATTTAGGTAAGTTACCGAGCCATTCAGGGAAGATCGCAAATAACGTAAAAGGTAGTGCGATCGCAGTTCCAAATGCCACCATTGCAACTATTGGTTTTATAAATTGACCATCAGCTGCCTCAACTAATACACTTCCAACTATAGGTCCAGTACAAGAGAAGGAAACCAGTACCAGCGTAAAAGCCATAAAAAATGGCCCCATAAAACCTCCCTTATCAGCTTGGCGGTCTATTCGATTAACTAACCAACTAGGTAGAGTTATCTCAAACATACCCAAGAAAGAAGCTGCAAAAACCATAAATATTGCAAAGAAAATAAGATTCGATACTGCACTTGTTGCCAGTTGATTGGCTGTGTCTGCTCCAAAAATTGCAGAAACACCAACGCCTATTAAGGTGTAGATTCCAACAATTGAAACTCCGTATATTAACGCATTTCGAATTCCAGCTCCTTTGCCATCCTTCATAAAGAAGGTCACAGTCATAGGTATGAGCGGGAAAACGCAAGGAGTCAACAGTGCTGCAAAACCAAAACTCAAAGCCATAAGCACAATTCCCCACAGCGATTCTGCCCAAATAGGATTTTTTATGTCTGGAATATCGTTAGACTTAGTAACTAAAATTTCTTTTAGTTGATCATTCTGTTTCAGTTCCTTAAAATTACCTGCACTTTCAATGAATTCAACGGCGTCATTATAATCCTTTTTAGTTTGGATAAGTTTAACCAATTCAATGGCGTCAGAATCTGAAATATTTATGCTTGGTTCCTCGGCAACATCGGTTACATTTTGCTCAGTACTTTCTTGAGCGTAAATATTTGAATTCCAAGTGCTGGCAAATATTATGGCCAA
The DNA here is from genome assembly GCA_020627945.1 of Cytophagales bacterium. Classification (GTDB taxonomy): domain Bacteria; phylum Bacteroidota; class Bacteroidia; order Cytophagales; family JAHDFW01; genus JAHDFW01. The sequence continues at coordinate 12,615 of JAHDFW010000034.1, read as the reverse complement.
TGCACATATTATATGTCGTAAAGTCTTATTCATTGGTGCCTCCTAATTGTAAATATTTCTGATAAAATTTCGGACTGTTTTCTCCAGGTACTTGATGCCACTTACCATTCACCTGTACGTGATTATTGCCATTGTGATCTACGGCAATACTACCATTAACAGTTTTAAAACGAACGTTGGTTTGAGTTTCTGCATCGGTTTGATCTTGAGAAACACTACTTTCCTGAGTTGAATCAGCAGAGTCTGTCTCAACCACTGTTTCTTCCGCAGTTTCCTTAGGTGTTACTTTATCTACAGTTTTCTCAACTTTCTCTACAGTTTCAACTACCTTAGGTTCAGTCTTTTTTACAACCTTTTCCATCTTCTCATTCACTGAAGAAGTAGTTTCTTTTGGTGTAGAAGAAGTTTTAGCGGCAGCGGTTTTAATCGCAATTTCAAACTTCTTTTTATCTCCAATACAGCTTCCTTCATGCTGACAAGTTTGGTATTCAACCTTAACTTTTACAGTAGGGTTTTCTGAGGTAATCTTTACCTTTTGTTTGAACGTACCTTTTGGCTCAAAGTACGTATAATCACCTCCCCAAAGATCATCAAATGCTTTTTTAGGGTTAATAGGCTTAATATCACCTACAATTTCTACTCCTGTACTTCCTTCGTAATTGAAAGTAGTAACTATTGGACCTAAATTTGGATCAAAGTCTGAGGAGTACAAATACCATCCTTCATCGATTGTAGCATTAAAGCTAATTTCAATGGTTTCTCCAACGGCAGGATTTTGCTTTGATAGAGTAGGGTTACTCCATTTAGCAGGCTTTTTAATTTGCCCTAATGCGCTGACTGTTAACAAGAGGCATAATAGCAGCGAGGCGGAAAGCTTGTTAGTCATAGGTTTTATTTTTTGTTTGGCGAATATAATAAAAATAAGTTTGTACGTTCATTAAATACAATTATTCTAGCGCAAAAGTTCTTTCCATGTTCCTTTATAAATATTGTACTTAAGAGTGCTTGGTAAAGCATAAAACCAATATTTATTAAGATTAGACGCAAATGAAGGCTGCATATAGCAATTTATTGTACACCCTTGGCATTGTTCGAACCGTCCTTCCATTGCTTTTAACGAAACTACTTCTTGTGAATTGTACAATTCTACTAAATTATTTTTAATCTCGAACTGTTTTAGTCCTAGGTGGTAACATGGGAGAATTAATTTGTTCTCAGGAGAAATAACAATAGTAGTGCTGGAAGCTTTGCAAACAGGATCAGAAATTTGATTGCCGCCTGCTTTTCTCAATTCCAAAAAAGCTTCGTTTAAATATACGCCCTTGCGTTTCCCCCAATTGCTAAGCTCCTTAAGCTGATCTTCGTTTAAACCTTGATTTTGAATTTCTTGATAGTCGAATGACGGATTCAAAATTAACATAAGGTCGTTTGGCACACAGATTTCTTCGTAAATAGGAGCAATCTCATGCATGTTTTCTGCAAAGACCGTCAATATAATATCAGGACGTTCACCTAATTCTTTCGCGATTTGAATTGACTGCATCACAAAAGCAAAACAATCTACCCCTCGCATTTCGTTATGAACACTTTCTTCACTGGAATCCAAAGAAAAGTGAAGCATGTCCACTTTACCCGCTAATTTTTCGGCCATTTTAGGATATAATAGGCCGTTCGTTGTTACCGTGGTAATGAAGCCCATCGACTTCGCAAGCTCTAAAAAATCTGGTAATTGTCTATGCAGGAGAGGTTCGCCTCCCGTGAAATCGATAACCTTTACTCCTAATTCTTTCAGGGCGGTCAGGTTTTGTTTTACATTTTCCAACTCAATATAAGGTGAAGGCTTTTCCCATATGTCACAAAAGCTACATTTTGCATTGCAGCGGTAGGTCACATAGTAATTACACAAAGTTGGATGTGAAACGATTTTCATACAGTCAGTTAAATGAGACTTTGATGATTTATTCGCAATCTACGAATAACCTTTGTTTATCTAAACTTAACGATGCTTAAGAGCTTCTTTTTTTGAAAGTTCAGACAATTGGCCTTCATGCTTGTCCACAAACTTAATTACCAATTCTGGAGAAAATTTGAAGTATTGACGTAATGCCCATCCAATAGCCTTCCTAATAAAGAAATCTTGTTCATGCATACAAAGCTTGCAATAACGAAACAATCTTTCTGAGTCTGTATTTTCTTTGTATTTCAATTGAAATATTAGAGCACTTCGTCTAATCCACATGTTTTCGTCAGTAATCCAAAGATCCATTTGATCTTGTAGCTCAGAATTTTCTTTCAACAATTGTCCTAGTGGATTACTGGCAATAATATCAACTGTGTCCCACCAAGATTTGTTTACGATGAAAAAATGAATGTCATTTAGAAAGCTTTGAGGAGATTTTTTGAAGTATTTCTTTAGTATTTCTAAAGCAACATATTGATATTCTCTTTCTGGCATATCCCAAAGTCGATAACAAAGATCCAATTTGTCTTTAAAATCTAATGCTTTGATAGTTGGGTTAATAGGTTTTAGAATTTCAGCCCGCACAGGAGACTTGATTCCAAGCATAGAAAACTGGTTTCGCAAATAATCTTCCATCTTTTTTGCTTCGGCAGAGTTTGCTTTAGCTTGATGCATGTCAACTATTTGATGAAATATTTGATCGAGATTTGACATTTGTTTTTCATTTCAACTATTTATTAAAATTAAGGTTTTAACGTTAAATTAGTTGTCGAAAATCAAGAATTATTTAACTAAATAAGTGGAGCGAAGGATAATTTTCTCAATGTTATTCTATTAGCTTTTGTGTGAATGCCCGTAGAATGGTATGAGAATAGGAACATTAAGGTTCCAAAAAAAAATCAAAATTAGGATTGGGTTTAACTCAAATGAATGAGTTATTCCAATGTATTAGAAACAAAAAAGGCAGCTCTATAAGAACTGCCTTCAATATTTAGAGTTTAACTACAATTATTTCTTATAAATCATAGTAACAAGATCAGATAGTCGATTTTTAAGTTCTTTACGATCTACGATGAAATCAAGGAATCCATGATCCAAAACAAATTCTGATTTTTGGAATCCTTTCGGAAGGTCTTTACCAATTGTTTCTCTAATTACACGTGGACCAGCAAAACCGATCAAGGCACCAGGCTCCGCAATATTGAAATCTCCTAACATTGCATAAGAAGCGGTAACCCCTCCAGTAGTAGGATCCGTTAATAAAGATATATACGGAATTTTTGCTTCTGCAAGCAAAGCAAGTTTTGCTGACGTTTTTGCCATTTGCATCAATGAAAGACCTGCTTCCATCATTCTTGCACCCCCAGATTTTGATATCATGAGGAAAGGCATTTTATTTTCTCTTGCATAATCTATTGCACGAGAGATTTTTTCACCAACAACCGAGCCCATAGAACCACCAATAAAACCGAAGTCCATACATGCTATCACAAAGTCAACGCCATTGATTTTTCCATAGCCAGACCTAAGAGCATCTTTTAAACCAGTTTTATTTTGCATTGCTTTAACACGATCTGGATAAGCTTTGTTGTCCTTAAACTTCAGAGGGTCTGCACTTTGCATCTCTGTATCAAGTTCTGTGTACTTATTGTCATCAAAAAGCAACTCGAAATATTGCTCTGAACCAATACGATCGTGATAATTACATTCTGGACAGGTATAGCCATTTTCTTTGTGTTCTTTGGTGTGCATCACTTTGTTACACTCCTTACACTTGTGCCACAACCCATCAGGTGTTTCTTTCTTCTCTTCAGTTGGAGTAATAATCCCCTTGTCTTTTCTTCTAAACCAAGCCATAAGCCAACTAAATTTTTTAACTGAAAGACAAATGTATCTATTTTTTTTCTAACAAAGTAAAAATTTTAAATGCATTAATTCTGTCATGATTAATAGAGAAGTTATATTTTTGTCTTATAACAAAACAAACATTTAATAATGAGAAAATTACCCGTTGTTTTATTATTAGCTGGAGTAATGGCTTCTTGTGTTACTGCAAGAAAGTATGATGACCTTATGGCTAAGAAAGTTAGATTGGAAACTGAGAAAGGTGAATGTGAGCAAAGTAAAACTGAAATCCAAGAAGAGTTAGATGGTTTGAAAAAGGACCATGATAAGCTTCAAGGTGATTTTGAAACGTTGCAGGAAGAGTTTGATCAGGTAAGTAGAGTTCTTAAAAGAATTAAGCTTGAGTATAATAACTTGGAGGACTTGCATGACCGTCTTACCGCTAAATACAATGAATTGTTGAAGTTGGGTAATATGCGTACAACCCAATTAACCGACGATTTATCTGGTAAAGAACAAGAGTTGAGAGAATTAGAGCTGAAATTAAGTGCTCAACAAAGGGATAATGAAAAATTAGCTGACGATCTTAAGGCTCGGGAGAAAAGAGTTGAGGAACTTGAGTCTATTCTGGAAGAACAGAAAAAAGCTGTTACTGATCTGAAATCTAAGGTTGCTGAAGCCCTTTTAGGGTTTAATGAAGGAGATCTTAATGTAGAAATTAAGGAAGGTAAAGTATATGTTTCTATGGCTTCGCAGTTGCTTTTTAAATCGGGAAGTATTTCAGTTGATAAAAAAGGAGTTGATGCCCTTAAGAAATTAGCAAACGCTCTTTCAAGTAATAAGGATCTAACCATTGTAGTTGAAGGTCACACAGATGATCAGCCAATGTCTAAGAAGTCTAACTATATGAAAGATAACTGGGACTTGAGTGTTTTGAGAGCGACTGAGATTGTAAGAATTCTAGTAGAGAATGGGGTTGATCCTAAGCAGATTCAAGCAGCAGGTAGAGCAGAATTTAAGCCACTTGACGATACTAATTCAACGGCAGCTAGAAAGAAAAATAGAAGAACTGAAATTATTCTTTCACCAGATTTGACGGAAATCATGCAAATGTTGTCCGGAGAGAAATAGTGGACAAGAATCATAAAAGTATAAAGCCATCTCAATAGGGATGGCTTTTTTATTTTTAATGGTTTTGACGGATCAAGTAGAAAACCAGATACGATAACGATGGGGGGAGTTCTTTACTGCGATACTGTTAGTATCTAGCTAAAGTTTATACAATGAGTTTAGTAAGGCTTGTGTAAAACAACGCTAAGAATTCACAACACGTTTTGACCTGGTATCCGCCGTTTCAAAAAAAATAGAGGTTAGCTTTTTAATGTATGGCTTTTTTAGGAATAGACATGCCTTATAATGAAAAAGCCGTTCTGACATTCAGAACGGCTTTCATTTTTTTGCTTAAGTAGATGGTGACTAGAAGTCAGCTCTTTCATACTTACATGCTCCATTATTATTGATTACGATTCTTTCGTAGTTTACAACCTTAGCAATTCTTGGGCAAGGCTCTCCTGGATCGCAATCAGGAACGAATGACATGGTTACAAAACCAGATGCATATGGAGGCTCAGGCATTACCAAGTAGTCGATAACTGCGATACCAACATTTGCAAGAGTCCAATCTTGACCTTCACATTGGTTTACAGCTCCTTGAAGAACACCAGCGTTACAATCTGTAGGTAACTCAGTTTGAGCATTCATAGTGATTGCAGCGAAAAAAGCAATCACACCTGTTAAAATGATTTTTTTCATGTTTATATAGTTTAGTTTGAAAAATAATTTACGCGTTAACATAGAATTTCAATTAATAAAATTGAATTATTCCATTTCAAATATAACGACATGATTGAAATGTAACAAGCTATTCAGAACAAAAAAAAGTGCTACGTTCTAGGCAGCACTTTTTCGATATTTGTATAATTCAATTAAAAAATATGTTTATTGCATGTTTGGTGTAGTCTTAGCAGGTAAAGTACCAAAAAGTAATTTTGTGCTAAAATTTCCCTTTTTCAATTTTTGCAGCTTCATCAAATAAGGTGATGGCTTTTTGGAAGAGCTTATCTTCAGAATTGATAATTTGGAATGACTCACTAATTCCCCAATGGGTTCTAGCTAATGAAACCTTTAATTGTTGTTTGAAATGCGGTGTTGCGTCACTAAACTTTTGTTCGTCATATTTAATTCCTTCTTTTTCAGCAATCTCCTTAATATCTTCTAATACACTGTCAGGTATAATAAAGGAGTTTTTATAGTCTTTGAACGACATTTTTTTCAGGTCTTTTTTAACCTTGTTATAATAGTCGAGAGAATATGCTCGAACGATTCCAGAATGTTTATTATAATAAGAGAAGTTGAAACTGGTGTCAACTGGGATAAAATAATCTGGCATAATTCCACCACCGCCATATACGGTTCTACCTCCAATTGTTTTGTATTTCAGACTATCATTGAATTTAATACTGTCTGAACTATATAATTCGCCATTCTTAAGTCTGTTGTAGTAATCCATTTGGTACTCCTTTCTTCCGTCCGAATAGTCTTTTTGAATAGATCTGCCACTAGGAGTGTAGTACCTAGAAATAGTAAGTCTTAGTTCTGAACCGTCTTTAAGGTTATATGGTCTTTGCACCAATCCTTTACCAAATGATCTTCTCCCTACAATCAGGCCTCTATCATTGTCTTGCACAGCACCTGATAAAATTTCGGACGCAGATGCACTTCCTTCGTTGATCAGCACAATTACTGGTCCTTTTTCAAAAGCACCTTTAACCCGCGCATACTCCTTTGTGTCATACGCAGGTACTTTACCATCGGTATAAACAATCAACTTTTTTCCAGAAAGTAACTGGTCAACCATATTGATAGCCACATTCAAGTATCCACCAGAATTGTTTCTTAAATCAATAATAAGTTTTTTCATCCCTTTACCTTTTAGTTCGTAAATGGAGTTGATGAATTCTTCGTCTGTTTTTTGAGCAAATCGATTAACTTTTACATAACCAATTTTGTCATCGACCATGTAGCTTATGTTTGCAGAATAGGTTGGAATCTTGTCTCTAATAATTGTGAAGTTAAGCACATCACGAGAATACTTACGTTTAATTTTCACAAGCACTTTTGAGCCTTTCTTACCACGCAGATAGTCAAATACCATTTGGTTCGTAAGACCAATTCCAGCTACATTTTCATTATCAATCTCTAGAATTTGGTCACCAACCTGTATTCCAACCTTTTCAGAAGGTCCTCCAGGAATTGGATCAACAACGTAAAGAGTATCTTTAATTATCTCAAACTGAATTCCAACTCCCTCGAAATCACTTTCTAAGGCAGTGTTGGCCATTTGTTTATCTTTCGCTGGAATGTAAACCGAATGCGGATCCAGTTCTTCTAACATATCATTAATGGCAGCTTCTACTAGTTTTTCAGTATCGACTGTATCTACATATTCATGATCAATTAGCCCCATGATGCTTTTTAGTTTACTGAAACTTTGTTCAGGAGTTAAACCAGAAGGTCCAGGATCACCTCCAAAGTTTTTAGCACCAATGAAAATTCCTATGGCTAGGGCACATGCAAGAAAAATAGGTAGTCTGATGATTAAAGGAACTAATTCCTTTGATTCCTGCTTTTCAGGTTCTTGTATGGGAGCGTTTTTGAACGGGTTATTTAAGTCTTGCATATATTTCTTTCTAATATTTAATTGGTACGCCAATGGATTATTGAGTCTATAACGCGCAAATACCCCAAAAGTTACATGTTAAATCCTCAATAATTAAGGCATATAACAAAAATACCCAAGTATCTGTGAATCACAAAATTTCCTCTACGTTTGTGCGAAATTGTAAGATGAGCGTACCGAAATAAGCTATTAATATGCTGATCTACAATGTTAATTGTACAGTAGCATAGAAACTTCTACCATCAGAAGGAATAATTCCAGGTCCTGGATAACCAGCTGCTCTTCTAGTGAAGTACATGTTATTGGTGAGATTGTTACACCCAGCTTCAAATCTCCATTTACCTAGATCTTGCTTTAAAGAAAGGTCCATTACCCAGTAAGAAGGAATAACTCCATTAACAGCATTTGCTGAAAATTCGGCGTTTGTAGCATCTGTGTAATGAGAAGATGTGTATGAGAAGTTATATGAAACGGTAAAGCCCTTGCTGTTTTGGTAAGCTACTCCATACTTCATTAGTAGGTTAGGTACCAGTTCGACTTTTTTATTATTGTAAGCAGGTTCTTGAGAATCTTTATATCGTGCATCCATTACCGTTATGTTGCTAAACACAGTGAAACGTTTTGAACAATTAGAGCTATCGGTAAAGCATAAACGATAAATGTCTAATTCCATAAAGCTCTCTAATCCATGTGTTTTAGCATCGGCAATATTAGTACGTAATCTATATGCTCGATATAATTCAGGATCTACTTTTTGAACAAGTCCAATTCGTTGCTTGTAGGCTAACTGGAACAAAGTGAAATCGTAGTTGAAGATTTTTCCGATTTTACCTCTAAGACCAAGATCAGCATTGTGCCCTTTTTCATCTTGAAGATTAGGGTCAACCGACAGACTAGGGTTAATAACACGCATGTCATTAAAAGTCATTGCTCGGTAGTTTTGAGAGATGTTTCCATAGAATTCTGTTTGATCGTTAATTTGATACCCCACACCAATGCCAAAAAGAGGGAATGATCTAGTACGTTTATCAGACTCTTCTATTTTTTCTTGATCCAAAATGTTACCCGCTAGGTCTCTATAAATTTGACCGAAGTGACCATCTGATTCCGTAGAAATGTATTCGAATCTAGCGCCAGGGGTGATGCTTAAATTCTCAGTAATTCGGAAAATATTCTCTGCAAAGAAAGCCACATTCTTACTAGGGAAAATGTATTCCGAACTTTCAGGGTTATTTGGGATAAAACTAAAATCAGCATCGCTATTGGCTGAACCAAACCCTTGACGGCGATCAAGGAATCCTTTGTACAATCTAAACCCAAATGCCAAGTTACATTTGTTACCGTTTAATTCATAGTTGTGCAGAATTCTTGTTTCGTTACCAAAGTTTTTATATTGATCTGAAAGGAGGTTTCTATTTTCGAGAGGGTCAATTCTATTAATTCCTCCTAAAAACCCAAGTGCTTTTCGAGAAGCTAATAAACCAAATGTATTGGACTCAAATTTAATATTTTCATTGATGTTGTAATTGACCTTAAATGCCGCTAGATTCCATGTTACATTAAACCAGTTACGTTCTCTGATGGACTGGCGAGGGTTTAATTCAAACATCCTGTCTGTAAGACCACCTGCTTGTTGCGCGACATAATTCATGAGAGTTACATCCAAACCAAGGGTTAAACGCTTGTTAGGTTTAAAATTAACGTTACCAAAATAGGAGTTCATTTCGAATCCAGAATTATCTCTCCAACCATTACCTTGTTTTCGTTGAACATAGGTGTAATAATTCCATTTTTTGATAGTTCCCCCAACGCTATTGAAAGAGTTGAATAATCCAAATGAACCAACAGTTTGTCTCGATACAACTTGAGCCTTAAGGCTGTCAGGGCCTTGTTTTTTGACGAAGTTTACCATTCCGCCAAACTGAGTCCCGTATTGTAAGGATGCTGCCCCTCTTACGACTTGAATGTTTTGCAATGCTTCAGTAGGAGGGGTGTAATAACTTTCTGGATAACCAATGGCATCTGCACTCATATCATAGCCATTAAGACGAGTGTTAAATCCTGAAGTACGGCTAGGGTTTAAACCTCTCGCTGCAATGGATAACTGTAACCCCGCTCCATCACTTTCCCAGATATTTAAACCTGCAACCTTAGCGAAGATTTGTCTTGGATTGTTGGTCGCCGAATTTCCAACAATATCGGGTATTACTAAATTAGCATTTTTTTTGCCCGCATAAAGATAGACTCCTTGAACATCAGGTAATCTTTCAATACCATTAGTCTTTTCTTTTTTAGCGTAAGCTTCAACACCGTCAATATTACTTATTTTAATTTCAACGTTGAAATTGACTTCTACACGTGTGTCGCTAGATTTAATCTCAATAGTCTTGAATGCCTTACTATATTCTACATGACTTACTCCAATTTCTATTTGACCCAGAGGTACTTTACTTAATTCAAAAGAGCCATCCAGCTTAGTCCGTATGGCGATGGAAGTTTTGTTGACAAATATAGTGGCATACGGTACAGGTTCATTCTTTGTGCTTTTAACAACCCCATAAACAGTTTGAGCATTGATGTTAGTCAATGCTACAAATAAGAATAATATGGTAGAAACGTACGCCTTCAATTTATAGAGTTTTAATCGCCGTCGTTGTCGCTATAAGTAATCAATGTTCCAATTGCGGCTGGCATATCAACTTTTAACATAATTGCTAAAGCTTGCATTTCGTTAAAGATTTCCTTTGCCTTAGCGTTATTATCAACTACTTGCGTGCGAAGTGGATCACCTATTTCTTCAAGTAATGCTATAATTTTATCGAATTGCGCGTTAATAGCATCGTTTAAACTTTCTCCAGATGTTGTTTTAGCATCATAGTGAATTAGATAGTTGTCTAGTCCTTCAGCTTGACCTCCAAGATATAATTGCTTAAGGTTCTTTACCGCTTCAAGACATAAGTCCGTTGAGAATTCTCCATAATAATATGCCTCAACTTTTTCTGGTAATGGTGTACCCGAGAAAGATCTTGACCCACTAGGAATTCCAATTTTACCGTCTCTTAAATATACTTCCCAGTAACGATTCAAGGCATTAATCATTAAACCAGTTGAGCTTCCGATATCAGTTCCTGTAGAGATAGTGAATTGTGTAGAATAAGTTTCCCAATTGTTTTTAACCTGTGTGGTTTTTTCACTAATGTCACTTGTAACGGCAGAAAGATATTCACATCTTTTCTGGCCATTTAAGGAATCTGAAAAATACGCTACTATCGCAGCATCCGTATTGGCTGTACCATTTATCAAATAATCGATGGCTTGAAAACCTTTAGCACTGTAATTACTTACCGAGTTTAAATCGTATCCTCCATTTACAATGTTGGAAGCTATAATTGTAGTGTCAGTAGGGTAAAGATTGATGTTTTCTCTTAATAGAACATCTGCTGCTGGTCCAAATTCATACACTGAAACTTTCTGCCAATTCATTAAGGCCGTTTTCCAAGAGTTTCTTAAAGAGGTCAAATTGTCTGAGGAAGGAGTTTGTGTGAAAGTTGACACATTGGTTTTTAACTGATCAACATCTGATGCAAATGTGGTATAGTTAGGTATAATGAAATTATTAGCGTAGTTAACCAGCATCGGCTCTTGATCGAAAGCTAAAGTATCATCTGGGCCTTTATTGTTGCATGAATTGCAAGCAGCCAATACTATAATTAGGATTGAGAGAACCGATATGTTTTTTAGGATTACTTTCATTGTACTATTTTTTATAAGACATCTTTAACCGCGTCCATTCCAAAAATCCCACTCAATTTGTTCTTGGCCGCTTGAAGATCACTTAGCGTAACATTATTGTAGTCCGTTCCAATCATATTTAGAATCTCTGTGATCTCTGTTTGGCTAATTGAATTGCCATCGATGCAATTAGCACCATATTTCAAACCATCTATGAATGCTGTTGCTTCAGATAAAACATGGTTACGAGTTGTGTTTTTAGTCAAGTTATTTATAGCTTGATTTAAGTAATGAATAGCAGTACCTGCAACAACCTTTTCCATTTCATCTTTTATGATCATTCTTTGAGCATCTCTCTCTGTAAAATCATTGTTAATTATGGCCGTTCTTCCTTTCAGAAAAGCCTCCATAATCTTAGTTTGAGATCCTAACACATTTTCACGACCCGCTGCATATTTTCCCCAGAATCTATCGGTTCCAGAAGAAGGGTAGTCTATTTCAGAAGTGAAGTAGCCATAAGCTTCATCCCAGTGATGTTCCATGGTAGTGTAGTACTTACCATTAGTAGAATCAACTGCAGAGGTATTATCTACATTCATTTTTCCATCACCTAAATAAACTTCCGTCATTTGATAATAGAAAACCGAAGACATTAGTCCTTTTTCGATCCATTGGTGATATTCTAAGCCATTGGCATTCATTAAGTACGGTCCTTTAACTCCATCATTAGGGTAAACACCTGCCGTACCTGCGCTACCTACCTGATCCAAAGAACTTAAAGAAGCAATGCTGTCTATGTAGTTGTCGAACAAATCCGTAATTGTAACATCTCCACCAGCACATTTGTTTTTCAACTGCTTAGTTGATTCATTTATTCCCAAAGCCTGAATGTCATCCCAAACATAGTTGGAGTTGGCGAACATATTTTTAAGATCTTCTCCCTTTATAGTAGTACCTTGTGTATTTGCCGACTTCATTATAGCAACCATTTCAGAAAGCATGTCCAGTCTAATTTGCTGACCAGTAAAGCTAACGGTATTATTCCCATACTCATCTACAAACTCATAGGTAGTCGGAACTTGGTAATAAATGCAGCTCCCATTATCTTTTTTCGCCGAAGCGTTATAGTTTTCTGCATTAATATCGGTACACCCTCTTTTACATGAAAATGCTGCAAAAAGGACTAAAAGACTTGCTGAAACTACTATAAATGATGATTTGTTCACTCTGCTCTTATTTAGAATCATTATAAATAACGATGCAAATCAAGTGAAGAAAAGTCAATAATTCAACTCTTATTTAGAATAATTCTAAATAACTGACTTAAATCAGTTTTGTT
>JAHDFW010000225.1 GCA_020627945.1 Cytophagales bacterium | reverse complement strand
AAAATCACCGCGCAATCGTAAGCCAACCTTTATACACGTTCAAAACGTCCGCAATTTCGTAATAATACTCTCCATCTGGAATCTCGGTAGGAGACCAATCTTGCTTATAGTCTAAACTTTCATAAACTTTGCGTCCCCAACGATTAAAGATTCGTACTTGCACTGGAAAAGCGTTAATGGTTCCCGTAAAAGTGAAAACTTCGTTATATGAATCTTGATTTGGAGTTAGTATGTTAGGAATAAACAAAACACTATCTACCATTGAATCAATTGGAGGAGGAGGTGGGGCAATTACACTGTCACAATTTTCCATATAAACGCGGAACGCATCGCTGTATTCACATTGACCAATGGTTACGTTTAAGGTATATTCAGCAGTACTATCAAAAGTAAAGGAGGATGACGTACTGTTTAATCCAACCCAGTTATAACTATCTCCATTAAGGTAGGAGAAGTCTAATGTAGCATTGTCAAAGCATAGAGTAGTATCTGGAAGAACTATATTGTCACCTGGTTCGTAAGAGTTGTCGTTTGGGTCTAAACAAGCCGCCCCAAGCACAGTCCATCCCGTAGCATCATCGAAGGGGTTGCCAGGCCAAGAAAGGTTTGACGTTCCTGCAGTTTCTCTATAACGAATACAATTATTCGAATTACGAACCACTTTATTCCCATCTAACGCATCTGAAGTACCATCGATGGTGATATCCGTTTCCACTCCATAAGGTCCAATATGATCAATCATGGATTCTGTAGCAAGAATAATCAATGCTACCGCATCGTTACCATTTACTCCTTTGAAACTAAACTCTGAGCAGCCAGAAGGGCAGTCATCACAGTAATTAGCATTTCCATATATTCTATACTGACCCGGCTGAATGATACCACTTAGGTCCATTGTAGCATCAATAGTCGTATTTCCATTTCCATAACGAACTAAGGCGTAAGGATCCAAGTTAATGGCACTGTTAGTAGGATTGTGAATTTTAATTCCAACACCGTCTCCACTTGTCCAGTCTACATACTCGACAATCATCAAGTTATCTAATTGCCCAAAAACTGGACTTATTAACGCTAATTGCATCAACGCAATTCCGATATATTTTTTTAATTTTTTCATTCTCCACTACAATAGCCTCAAACTATCTTAATCATCAAACCCTTTAATAATTGTAAACTCAATACGTCTGTTCTTTTGTCTTCCTTCTTCCGTATCGTTGGATGCAATCGGATTATTCTTACCATATCCTTTAAAAGTCAGATAAGATTGATCAATTCCTTTTGTAGCTAAATATTTATATACAGCTTTCGCACGATTCAGCGAAAGGGTTTGGTTATAGGCATCGGTACCGACATTATCCGTATATCCAGAAATTTCAATTCGTGAGTCATTTTCTTCCATCCATTCCACAATCTGATTAAGTTCTGTTTCCGACTTTATAGACAGTTCGTAACTATCCGTTTCGAAGAATAGATTATTTAAAATGATACTTTGTCCAATTTCAATAGGTTTAAGCTGGATATCCAACTGAATGACGTCATCACCACCTTCGGTGTAATTAAAATTAACGCTCTCAAATAAATATCCTTCCTTAGTCACATAAAGTGCATATTCTCCACCATGATTCAATGTCACAATATAGTCACCGAGTTTACGATCGGAATGGACTTTCTGAATCATCTTATGAGTTTCAAGGTTGTAGAGCTCCACTTTAGCTTCCAGTTTATCCTTAGTTTCCAAATCCGAAATATGTCCTTGTGCATACCCTGCAATAATGCTAGGTTTAATATCGTCTGGCACTTCAAATTCGAAAATCTTAATGTTAAGCTGATGTCTTTCTGAGCTTTGTGCCTGTTTTATTCTTTTTGAAAAATACCCTTTTTCACCATTTGGGCTAATAAACAATGTTCCTTCATCTTCATAGGTGTTAATTGGATAACCTAAGTTTTTAGGCTCTGTCCAAGATTCGGCTGTTAACTCACTCATAAAGTTGTCATATCCTCCAAATCCTAAGTGCTGATCTGATCCAAAATATAGGGTATGATTATTTGCATGGATAAATGGCGAGATTTCATTTCCTGAAGTATTAATAGGCTTACCTACATTGTCTGGCCTTGACCATCCTAATTCTCCTAATTCAGATCTCCAGATATCCAATTTGCCTTGTCCTCCTGGTCGGTCCGAACAGAAATACAATGTTCTACCATCAGGAGAAAGGGAAGGGTAAGTCTCTTTGTACTGAGTGTTAATACGATCACCAAGATTTTCAGGTTTACTCCATTTATTACCAACTCGATAAACATAGTATAAGTCACAACCTCCTTTACTGTCAAGGTGATCACAAATCGTCATAACCATACTTTTACCGTCCCCAGAAATTGCGGTGGCACCTTCGCTGTATTCTTGAGTATTAATATTATTAGAGATTGACTGAGCAGGCATCCATTCTCCATCAGGATTTTGGAATGTCACCAAGACGTTTTCATCTCTTTTTACCTCATTATAAATTTCGCGACCATTTTGGTCCGTAAGAGCTTTACGATTATGTTGACCTGTAAGAGCCGTGAAAACCATGAATTTTTGATTGGACGTAAGGCTAGGGAAGTACTGAGAAGCAAACATGTTAATCTGAGGAGGCATCATAACTGGTGCGATCCGAGAAGAATCTTTCATTCCATCGATAGCATAGTCACAAGCTTTTAAATTTTTTTCAGCCTCTTCCAGACCCGCTTTTTTTCCTTTTCCACTGTTTACGTAATCTTCATACATCTGCTTACTTTTCTCATATTCTCCTTGGCGGAAGTAGAGATTTCCAAGTGTATAATATATTACGGTAAATCTTTTAGGGTTAGAATTGTATTCTATTGCCTTTTCATAGTGCAACTGTTCCATTTTAGGAACAAAATTCATTTTGTAGATTTTACCCATCTGGATGTGAGCCTCTACAAATTCATAATCCTTAGTTAACGCTTTCTTGAAATTCTTGGATGCCGTTTTAAAATCTCGCTGTACTAAGGCAGCTTTTCCCTTTTCATACAACTTAATGGCTGCTTCATCTTCACTTGTATACTTTTGAGCAAACCCAATGTTGCTCAACAATATAATAGTTGCCAACAACGTCATATATCTCTTTGCCGTTGCGGTATCTAAAATCCTTCCTTTCATGCGTGTGTTCTCAATTCAATGCGATTCCTTTGCAAATTAAGAAATCTGTTGAACTTATAGATTAATTCTACCCCTAAAATTAACGAACTATGGGATGTTTAAGTATTTATGCGTTTGCAATGATATTTGCCATTTCGGGTTTTCTTTCACGTATTCCACGATTAATGGTAACATTTGCTCACTTTTACTCCACTCAGGTTGCAAGTAAAGTTTGATATGTTCAGGAAGATCTTTTGCATGTTCTTCCGCCCATTCGAAATCACTTTTATTAAATACAATAACTTTTAATTCACCTGCTTTTGGTAGAATATCAGGTCGAGGAGCTTTAAATTTTTTAGGAGAGATACAAATCCAATCCCAATGTCCACTTAAAGGGTAGGCCGCTGACGTTTCTAAAAAAGTCTCAAATCCATGATCCTTCAATTGGCTGGTAAGCATGTCAAGATTATATAGAAGAGGTTCACCCCCCGTAATTACTATGGCTTTAGCTTGATACTTGCTCGCTTCTTCAACAATTTTCTCAACCTCGGTGAGAGGATGTATCTCTGCATTCCATGATTCTTTAACGTCGCACCAATGGCAACCAATATCACATCCACCTAGACGAATAAAGTATGCTGCTTTTCCCGTGTGGTATCCTTCTCCTTGCAATGTGTAAAATTGCTCCATCAATGGTAACTTGCTTCCATCCTGTGGAACGGAAAGAGTTGCCGATTGTTCTGTCGAACGCGTTTTATTCATAATGCAAAAAAAGCAAAAAATAACTGGTTGGAGAAGTTCTTAAGCTATATTCACAGAAAAAATAATTTGTGGCACGATAAATGTAACTAAACCATGTAATAGTTGCATTATATAAATTTAGACCCTATGAAAAAACTCTTATCTATCGCTTTCGTTCTTAGTTTGTTTTTTGTTCAAACTTCTGAAGCTCAAGATGTTGAGGTTAAATCTAATTATGTGACGACTGGAAGTAGGTTGAAGTTGGGATTAGGTGCAGGTGGAATACTTCAACAGTCTGACATTAGAACTCGACTTGGCGGCGGAGGAACAGTAAAATTGGAATGGCATTTTTTAGAAAATGACGATACATTCTTTGGCCTTGGAATTAGAGGTGGATACCTTGGTGGTGTTGCCTGTGGAAGAGACCGTGCTTTGAATAACGACAATAATTATCCAGTAGCATTAAATCCAACATTAAATGGTTCTAGCGGGAACCCCGATTTTAGAGGGTTAGATTTTTATGCTAACAATGAAACAGTTTTGCATGAATTTGCTGGTGAAGGTATGATTACTTTCAATAGATGGCG
>JAHDFW010000033.1:18231-27176 GCA_020627945.1 Cytophagales bacterium | reverse complement strand
GGACTCAATGTAAATCCAAATACTGGATATAATAATCCTGCTGCTAATGGAATTCCGATTACGTTGTAGATAAAAGCCCAAAAGAGGTTTTGACGGATTGTTTTTTTTGTATTTCTGGAAATTTTGAACGCTGTATTGAGCTTCTTAAGGTCACTGTTCAATAGCGTTACCCCAGAAGCTTCTAAGGCTATATCTGTTCCAGAGCTCATTGCAATTCCTAAGTTTGCCTTACTTAACGCAGGAGCATCGTTAGTTCCATCGCCAATCATTGCGACAATTTTACCTTGGTTTTGTAAATCCGTAATCAGCTGTAGTTTTTCATGAGGAAGCATATGAGCTTTTACGTTTTTGATACCTACTTCTTTGGCTTTTTTAAGAGCAGCACTTTCATTGTCTCCAGTGGCCATCCAAACATCAATGCCTTTTTTCCATAACGAGCTAACAACTTCCTTAGCGCTAGATTTTATTTGGTCCTCTAGGGTTATTATTGCCAGCAGTTCCGAAGAATCTGCAATAAATACGGTGGTGTTGTCTTGTTCGGTGAAAGAACCTGAAATCTCAATATCATTGTCCGTAAGCAACTTGGCATTACCAATTAAAATTAACTCCTCATTACCTCGAATATTAATCTTTGATCGAATTCCTTTTCCAATTACTTCTGACTGCTCGATAATAGTAAGTTGTGAGTCAAGATTTAGGTGTTTGGTGATTGCATTCGCCAACGGGTGATTTGATTTAGATTCAATGTCATATATGATTTGTCGTAATTCTGTTTCCGTATACTTTTCTGAAACAGTTTTAAATGAACTCACCTCGGGTTTACCTTCGGTAATCGTACCAGTTTTATCCAAAATTATAGTATCAACTTTTTCAAGTCCTTCTAGCGATTCAGCATCTTTAAATAAGACCCCGTTTTTAGCACCTTTCCCCATTCCAACAATTACTGCCGTGGGAGTGGCTAAACCCAACGCACATGGACATGCTATTACAAGGACCGTTGTGCAACTTATTATAGCATTCGTCAAAGTTGGTTCTGGACCCAAAACCCACCAACACACAAAAGTGATCAAACTAATCACAAGAACTATTGGCACAAAAACCGAAGCAATTTTATCCACTAACTGCTGAATAGGCGCTTTGCTCATTTGAGCTTTTCGCACATGTTCAATTATTTGATTCAGGAATGTATCACTTCCTGTTTGCTCAACAACCATTGTCATAAGTTGCCCCTGATTAATTGTTCCCCCAATCAGTTTGTCTTCAACTAATTTAGCTACGGGAATAGGTTCTCCGGATATCATGCTTTCATCCACATACGAACTGCCTGTTAGCACTGTACCATCTACTGGAATTTTTGAACCAGGCTTTATAAGTAGTTCATCTCCTTTTTTAATTTGATCAATTGAAACCAACTCTTCTTGCCCGTTTACCATCCGAATGGCTTCTTTTGATTGATGCATCAACAGCTCTTTTAAAGCACCCGATGTTTTGAGCTTAGCTCTATGTTCCAACCATCGACCTAGTAGAACTAATGTAACAACAATAGCTGCTGAATCGAAGTAAACGGTCTTAGTAATTAGGCCTCCTTCTAGAAGATTCGGAAAAATAGTAATTACCGAACTGTAAA
This sequence comes from Cytophagales bacterium, assembly GCA_020627945.1. Taxonomy (GTDB): domain Bacteria; phylum Bacteroidota; class Bacteroidia; order Cytophagales; family JAHDFW01; genus JAHDFW01. Next base: position 25,549 of record JAHDFW010000033.1, on the reverse strand, counting down.
TAAAAGCTACTCCAGTTCCAAGTGAAACTAAAGTATCCATGTTCAATCGAAGGTGCTTAAGCTGTTTTATTGCATTTACAAAAAACTGCGAACCACACCAGAAAAGTACAATTGAAGTAAGACCTAGAAGAATCCATTCTCGGTAAGGAATAGATTTTAAAACCATTGAAAGCAACAGTACAGGAATACTGATTCCAACTGCCGTTATTATTTTGAGTTTCAGACCGGAGCCACTCCGCTCACTTTCATCATCCTCTTCTTCCAATAATAGCTCAAAACCTATGCCATCTACTGTTTTTTTAATGGCATCGGGTGTAATTTGTCCATTGTCGAAGTCAACTAAAACTGAATTTTCTGCTAGACTTACGGAAGCTTTGTTAACTCCATTTTGATTGCTAAGAATGGTTTCTACGCTTCGTACACATGCTGCACAACTCATTCCATTCACCTTATATGTTTTACTGGTTATCCCCATTTCGTTTTATTTTGATTACTTTTGAATGCTTAAAAGGATTTATCCTAAACGTTCATTTTATGAGAGTAAATATACTAACAACATTTCTGACTTTGTTAATTGTTCCATTTGCAATTAATGCTCAGTCACCATATGTTCCATTGAACAACGATGTATACCACCTTATAGATCGGTATGAAATTCGATCTGGTAAGTTCGCCGATGAGTTTTATTCAGCGTATAAACCTTATAAAAGAAGCGCAGTAATTGATTTAGTGAAGGACATAAAAGATTCGACAGATCTTGAACTTTCTAAAACGGATAAATTTAACCTGCAGTATCTGGAAGTTGATAATTGGCAGTATCTAGATAGTTCGGGTGTAGAAATGAGTGAAAAACCAATTTTTAAACATTTTTATAAAACGAAATCGGATATATATTCTGTAGATAAAGATGGTTTAAAACTTCGCTTCAATCCTGTAATGTATTTAGGTGCGGGGCGGGATAATACGTACAACGGAAATCTTTTTATCAACACTCGTGGAATTGCAGTAGAAGGTTCGATTGATGATAAAGTGTCTTTTTATACGTTCATGACCGACAATCAAATGATTGCCCCAAATTATGTAGAAGAATATGTTGATGCACATCAGATTTTACCGGGAGAAGGTTTTCATAAAAGAATAGGAGGAGCAGATAACACTAATGATTTTCTAACTGCTCGTGGCTATATCAATTTTAAAATCCTTAAACACATCGATTTCCAATTTGGGCATGACAAGCAATTTATTGGTAATGGTTACCGATCCCTGATTTTGTCTGACTTTAGTAACAATTATTTATTTATGAAGTTGAACACTCAGATTTGGAAATTCAAATACACCAACCTGTTTACTGAAATGAACTCTGAGGTGAAAGGAATAGGAGGTGACCGAGTTCTGAATAAAAAGTATTTAGCATTGCACCATTTAAGTTTGAATGTTACTAAGAATTTCAACCTTGGGATTTTTGAGGCCAACCCATATGGTCGTGATAACGGAAGTGTTGAGCTACAATACTTGAATCCAATTATCTTTTATCGTTCCGTAGAACAGCAAATTGGAAGTAATGATAATGCCATTATTGGAGCAGACTTCAAATACAATTTCTTGAATCATTTTTCGGCTTACGGTCAAGTTGTGATTGATGAGCTCTTGATTGGAAACTTAAGGAGTAACAGAGGTTCATGGACGAACAAGCAGGCCGTTCAACTTGGACTTAAGTATGTAGATGCATTTGGAATTTCTAACCTTGATTTACAAGTGGAAAGAAACTACATCCGTCCGTTCGTTTATTCTCACAAAGACATGTACCGAAATTACACTCATTATAACCAAGAACTTGCGCACCCTATGGGAGCAAACCTGAGAGAGGTGATTTTGATGGGGAGATATCAGCCAATTCCAAGACTAGAACTGAAAGGTAGAATTATGATGGTAACGTTTGGACAGGATACGGGCTCTACAAATTATGGAAACGATGTTCGTATCGACTATACAAGACATGGGTCAGACAACGGTCATTTTACCGCTGAACGGATTCGAACAGATTTGACTAAGATTGATTTGACCGCCACATATCAGGTGAAACAGAATATCTTTTTAGACCTGTCTTTAACCAAAAGAACTACAAGCAGCGCGTTGGCTAGATTCAATTCGGACGCAACAATAATGTCAGGTGCATTGCGTTGGAACATACGGGAAAGGCGGCACGATTTTTAAGGTCCTACCAGGTTATTAGAAATTTTATTTAAGAGCAGTTTTGGACGATTTTAGAGAAGGTTTAAGGATTTACTTTAGGGCAATTAAGTATGCTGGACCTTTCAGTAGACTTATGCCATTATTGGTGCTAGTTCTGCTAGTGGCAATTGTATTTCATACGATGAGTTTGGCTTCCATGGCTCCAACACTAAAAGTATTGTTCGGTACACCAGATACCGCTTCGATGCTTTCTAAAGAGTTTCCAGAATTTCAACCTACCTTATCTTATTTGAAAGACTTAACCAGTTGGGGGAAATGGTATTTGGTAAGTGGCAGAGATAAGTTAGATTCTTTGAAGCTTATTTGTACTTTGATTTTTATTTCGGTTTTTATTGCCAATGCCTGCTTTTTTGTGTCGAAGTATATTGCGGCTTATTTCAAAGCGCGTATGATTCGTAAACTTCGAGTAGACGCTTTCAATAAACTTACTTATCAAGATTTAGCATATTTTTCTAATGAGAAACGTGGAGATATTATATCTCGTTTGACTAATGACATTTACGAGGTAGAAACTACGTTTATGCCAGCTCTCTATACAATGATAAGGCAACCGTTGAATATCATTTTTATTTTTATTGTGTTGTTTACGATGTCAGTTAAATTGACCGTATTCACGTTGTTAATTTTGCCAGTATCTGGTGGAGTAATTGGTCTAATTACTCGTAGATTAAGAAAGAAAGCAAAAAAGGGACAATCGTTACTTGGTGGCATTTTAAGTCAAATTGACGAAACCATTGGAGGAATGAAAATTATTAAATCGTTCAATGCGGAGTCCAAAGTTCATAAAAAGTTTTTAAAGGAAAATCTAAGGTATCAACGTACCCTGTGGTCTATAGACTATAAGAAAGATTTAGCCTCACCAGTTTCTCAAATTCTTGGGACAATAGTTGTAACAATTATCTTGTACTTCGGAGGTTCCTTAGTGTTAGAAGGGGACATGCTAAACCCAGAAGATTTCTTAGTGTACATTCTGATGTTCGGAATGATGTTGACTCCGTTGAAAGCATTGTCATCCATTGCTAGTATTTTGCAGCGAGGCATGGTATCTGTGAAACGAATTTTTGAAATCATTGATTATCAGCCAAAGATTTTGGATGCGCAGGGAGCAAAAGAACTAAGCTCATTTGGCACATCCATTCTTTTTGATAACGTTAAATTCTCTTATGAAGAAGAGCAAGTAATAAAAGGAGTGAATCTAGAGGTTAAGAAAGGAACAAGCCTGGCGTTAGTTGGTCCCTCTGGAGGAGGTAAGTCTACATTAGCTGATTTAGTACCAAGGTTTTACGATGTTCTGGAAGGTGCAATTTTGATTGATGGAAAAAATATCAAAGAATATACTGTTCATTCAGTTCGTGATAAGATGGGAATTGTGAGTCAAGATAGTGTGTTATTCAATGATACCATTTATAATAACATTGCTTTTGGTAAACCAGGAGCAACCAAAGAAGAAGTTGAGAATGCCGCTCGAATAGCCAATGCACATGATTTTATTTTGCAGCAAGAAAACGGATATGAGACTGAGATCGGAGACCATGGGTCTAGGTTGTCTGGAGGTCAACGTCAGCGATTAAGTATTGCACGAGCAGTATTGAAGAATCCACCGATTTTGATTTTAGATGAAGCAACTTCTGCCTTGGACACAGAATCTGAAAAACTAGTGCAAGATGCATTAAATAAATTGTTGCAAAATAGAACATCCATTGTAATTGCCCATCGATTGAGTACCATACGCAATGCAGATCAAATTGCCGTTATTAAGGAAGGACAAGTTGCCGAATTAGGAACTCACGAAGAGCTGCTTGCTAAAGATGGGATTTACGCTGGTATGAAAGAGTTGCAGGGGTAGTTTGATTAGTTTTGAGTTCAGAGTTTTAAGTTATTTAGAAGAGTATAAATCTGAAGGTTATATTCCTGGTTCCGAAACTTCAATGCGAATTTTTTAATGAATTGAAATGTTCATGTGATATGAGTTTTTTTTCTAACATTTTTGGTAAATCAAATATTGAATGTCCCAGATGTCTTGGTAAGGGGCATGTAGATTGGGACGATATACGTCGTTTAAATCAGGAGTTAAAATGGGCTCCAGGTAAGTGCGCTTATTGTGAAGGTAAAGGAGCAGTTAATTCAAAATTAGCGGAGAATGTAAGCCCCGATGATACTTACTTAACTATTGATAAAACCCAAATAGAACGCGACAGATATAAAGCCAATGATGAAGCAGCTATGCGTAGGGCTGAGATCCAAGAAGCTCATCACAATTACTTAATTAAGCAGATTGTGTTTCTCTATTTTGAGGCGGATTTAGGTCCCGATAAAATAGCTGAATTTTTCATGATAGATGAGGCTAGTGATCCTAAAAGAAAAGAAGATCTGGTGGATTATATTCTAAAGGTGGTGGAGTTTAAACGTCAATAACTGCTCAAATTAGCTCTATGGAATCATTAACCCTCTTGACACATCTATTCTCTTGTATCTTCATGTGTGGATTATGTTGGTTTGTTCAAATAGTGCATTATCCTCTTTTCCGTGAAATAGATCCAAAAGACTTTGCTGAATATGAGCAAAAAAACCTGCGTACCGCCTTCATTACAGGTCCAATGATGTTGATAGAACTTTTAACAGGAGTCTATCTTCAGTATTTGAATCCGAACGATGTTCTTCTATGGGCAGGTTCTATTATAATTATCATTATTTGGATCAGCACGTTTGTTATTCAAGGGCCAACACACCTAAAGTTGACGGCAGGCCCCGATGAAAAACTCTTTAAAGTTCTAATTCGCAGCAATTGGATTCGTACCATAGGATGGACGTTTAGATCCATTATTGTGATCTACATGTTAGGAACCAATTAGACTTAAGGTGTATTCTTTGTAAAACATGTTAAATTTGAACTTATATTTAACATGTTTTAACATGAAAATCGAGACGCCTCAGTAATTAATGATTCTGGTTTTTAAGGCAGTAGAATGGACATTTAGAACGATTATTGTCATCAATCTTCTACTTCTGGTTGTTGCTTTTCGTAATTAGACTGAATACCCATAACCAAAAACTACAAACCACAACTAAAAACTAAAAACTAAGAACAATAAACTAAAACCCAGAAACCAAAAACGTCGACTCATACAAATCCGACGGAGCAACCACAGGCTCTTCATATGGAACATTATTACCATATCGTTCTTTCATAATCGTTTTCACAATAGCGTGATCCAGATCGAAGGATTTCAACTTTTTTGTAGGGCAAAGTTCTATACCAGCTCCTTCTTTATAAATTTTCCACACTAGTTCCGAACAGTAAATTTCTTCATTAGACCAATTAAAAAAGATGTCATAATTTTTATTAAGAAGTTGCTCACCATAACGTTGCATTTTTGCCAATTCAGTGCTCGAAAGTGTACGACCTTTAAGTCTTTTTACTTCGTAACTATTGTTTTTACCATGTCTGATCCATTGATCCAAAGGGGTGTATTTTACAGGTTGAACTCCCTCTAATACTTGAAGCTTTCCATCTTTCTTAAAAACAATCCCGACGTGACTAAATTGAGAATGTGTGGCAAGCTTTATAGCCTGACTTTGTCTTGAATACGAGTCTTGAAACACAATGTCACCAGGTTTTAGATCTGTTTTCGTTTGAAAGGCAAAAGAAAAAATTAAAATCGCGAGAGCCAGCAAACCAATTGGCATTATTTTTCGTTTCATATTTGATATAATTTAGAATACAGAGCATTACAATAACTGAGCCGAATTAAAGATTATTGTATTGATTTTGTACTTTTGGAACCAAAATAGAAACGAATCACGATGAAAGGATTATTAATAGCAGCAGGATTAGTGGTGGCGAGCGTGTTACTTGTTAATGGACAAAATAAATACCCAATCGAATTATTGCCTGGTAAAACCATGAAAGTGTCTTCTGGTGAAGATACACTTTGGGTGATTGATAATGATCAAATGCAGGAATACATGAATAATATTTTACTCTTGAAAAAAGCCGATAGTCTTTTTAATATTTTTCAAGCAGAAGTAAGAACTTTAGAAGGTGTTATTCGCAAAAAGAACGAAACGATCATGACCCTGAATAAGCAACGTCAGGAAGCTACTACCAAGCTTAAAGAATGCGAGGCTACCTTAGAAGAAGATCCAAAGCAGCGTAAAAAGAAGAAAAAGTAACATTGTGCTAAACCCGTTTGATCAGTCTTGTCAAATTCCGATTGAATCAATTTCGATTTCTTTTGAGGAGCAAGAATCGAGACAAATCGATATTTTAAGGCTGGATAAAACTCACTCTGAAATCTCGGGAAATAAGTTTTTCAAACTTAAATATAATATTAGACGAGCCATTGAACAGGGACATGATACCTTGTTGACTTTTGGAGGTGCTTATTCAAATCATATAGCAGCAACTGCAGCAGCAGGCAGAATAGCAGGATTAAAAACCATTGGAATAATACGTGGAGAGGAACACCTACCATTAAACCCAACCTTGTCTAAAGCAATAGAAGATGGAATGCAGATTCACTACATGGATCGAAGTTCCTATCGTGAAAAGAATAATGAATACGTATTAAATCAATTAAGATCTCAGTTCCGCGACTTTTATTTAATCCCAGAAGGAGGGACGAATGAATTAGCCATTAAAGGGACCGAAGAAATTCACCAATTTATTCCAGAAGACTACGACGTGATTTGTTGTTCCATCGGTACAGGAGGAACACTTGCAGGAATTATAAACGCAGCTAAACCACACCAGAAAATATGCGGGTTTTCATCCTTAAAAGGTGATTTTGTGAAAAGTATGGTGAATGAACTTCTGCAAGAATCCAAAGACAACTGGGAGTTAGTTTCAGAATATCATTTTGGCGGTTATGCAAAAACGAAACCAGAACTGATCCGTTTTATTCAAGATTTTTATGAACAACATGGAATTCCATTAGAACAGATTTACACAGGCAAGATGCTTTATGGTATTGCAGATCTATTAAAAAAGAAGAACCCATTATTTAGACCCGATCAAAAGATTTTAGCCATTCACACAGGAGGTTTGCAGGGAGTTAGTTTTTAG
>JAHDFW010000033.1:14506-18131 GCA_020627945.1 Cytophagales bacterium | reverse complement strand
CTAAAAACCAACCCACATCCCATTCTTACTTCTCAATGTCACAAGAGGATCCGGAATTGGCTGAAAACCTTCTTTTTTCTTGAAGCTGAAGTTTTGATATAACTTACCTAAGATGATTTGCATTTCCATTAAAGCAAAATTGTTTCCAATGCACAGTCTTGGACCACCGCCAAATGGGAAATAAACGTATCGATCTATGCTTTTCTTTTTGTCCTTTTGAAAGCGTTCTGGATCAAACTTTTCAGGATTATCCCAGAATTTTTCTGAACGTCCCATTACGTATGGACTGATAAACATATTATCCTCAGCAAAAACCTGATGCCCATCCATTACTTCGTCGTTCATTGCTCTTCTTGCAACAATCCAAGCTGGAGGATAAAGACGTAATGTCTCATCAATTACTTGCATGATGTATTCTAATTGGCGAACATGCTCCATCCCTAATGGTGCGCCTCCAGTAACTCGTTCGATTTCTTCGACGATTTTCTTTTCCACGTCTGGGTTTTCGCTAATTAAATGAATTGCCCAAGTCAAGGCTAAAGCCGTGGTTTCATGCCCAGCAAATACCATAGTGGTAACTTCATCTCGAAGTTGAATATCGTCCATTTTTTCACCAGTATCCGCATCTTCTGTTTCCATAAGCATGGCTAACAAATCATGGTGAATCTCTTCGGGCTTATTACGTCTTTCTTCTATAACCTCAAAAAGAACCTTGTCAACGTATTGCTTGCAACGTTTGAACTTAAGGTTTCTTGGAATCGGTGCCCACATAGGATAATTATAAGCAGATCTGATTCGGTTATTTCCTTCCTCTATCAAATAAGTTAAAGCTTCTCCCATTTCCTTAGACCCGTCCGAAAGATCCTTACTCAACAACGTTTCACCCACAATGCCTAAAGTGAGTTCCATCATCTCCTCACTAAAGTCGAAGTTTTTACCAGAGTATTGCGTTTTAAACTTTTCGATACTCCTATCCGTAAACTCGATCATGGTTTTCATGAAACCAGCAATTCTTTCTTTACTAAAAGAAGGTTGAGAAAGACGACGTTGTTTACGCCAAAAATCTCCTTCACTTGTTACTAAGCCGTTACCCAGAAAGTGCTTTAACTCGGCATACTTTTTTCCCTTTTGGTAATTTTTATTGCCTTCTTGCAATACATGTTTTATGTATTTGGGATCGCTGAGTAGGTTTACGTTCCAGTGTGCAAATTTGAATCTTGCTAAGCCGGGGTAATCTTTTGCCGTTTGGGTTAAGAAACCTAGTCCGTCTTTAGCATACAAAGGAGCGACACCCAACAGAGGATATCCTTTTGGACCTTTTTGAGACATGTTAGAAAAGTTTGTTTACGCATCACAAAAATACAAGAATTACTTACATGTTCTATAAACTCTTGACCTTTAGTTTAAAACCTTTTAAAGTGGTCTAAAGGGGTAATCAATTACGTCATTATATATGGTCAACAGCTGATAAGTATGAAGAATTAAAAGAGAATTGTTGCTTTCCGAAACGATGCGTTCATTTTTTACATAATTATGGCGTTGGAATAGATAAATACTTACCTTTACGCGCCAAATAAATGAACCAAAATTATGTCTGGAAAAAACACTGATTACTTTGGAATTAACGACCTGTTAACTGAAGAGCAACGCATGGTTCGCGACGCTATGCATGACTTTGTAAAAGCCGAAATTAGACCAAATATCGAGGAATGGGCTCAGAACAATCATTTCGAACAGGGAATGGTAAAGAAATTTGGAGATATGGGAGCATTTGGCCCTACAATTCCTGCCGAATACGGAGGTGGAGGATTGGACTACATCTCTTATGGACTAATGATGCAAGAAATTGAAGCTGGTGATTCAGGAATGCGTTCAACTGCCTCAGTTCAGGGATCATTGGTAATGTATCCAATCTACAAATACGGATCTGAAGAGCAACGTAAAAAATACCTTCCAAAACTAGCTAGTGGAGAATGGTTAGGTTGCTTTGGTCTTACCGAACCTGATTATGGTTCTAATCCAGGTGGAATGCTTACTAACATTAAGGACATGGGCGATCATTATTTGCTTAACGGTTCTAAAATGTGGATTTCGAATTCTCCTTATTCTGATGTTGCTGTTGTTTGGGCAAAAAACGAGCAAGGACGTATCAAAGGTTTGATCGTTGAGAAAGGAATGGAAGGATTCAGTGCTCCAAAAATTGATAACAAATGGTCTCTAAGAGCTAGTATTACTGGTGAGTTAGTATTTGATAACGTAAAAGTTCCTAAGGAAAACCTTCTTCCAAATGCAGATGGACTTTCAGGTCCTTTAGGATGTTTGGATTCTGCTCGTTACGGAATCGCATGGGGTGCAACTGGTGCTGCAATGGATTGCTACGAGTCTGCTAAGAATTATGCAATGGAACGTATCCAATTTGGTAAACCAATTGGTTCATTCCAGTTGATTCAAAAGAAACTTGCTGAGATGCTGACGGAGATTACAAAAGCTCAGTTGTTGAACTGGAGAGTTGGTACTTTGTTGAATGAAAATAAAGATAATATCGCTTCGCAGACACAGAAGATTTCTATGGCAAAAAGAAACAGTGTTGAAATCGCGTTGAATATTGCTAGAGAAGCTCGTCAAATTCACGGTGGTATGGGAATCACAGGAGAGTACCCAATCATGCGTCATATGATGAACCTTGAATCTGTAGTTACTTATGAAGGTACTCACGATATTCACTTGTTGATTACAGGATTTGATATTACCGGAATCAGCGCATTTAAATAGACCTTTATTCATTTAATCGGTATGATTGATTCATACTGTTTGAATGGTTTTAACTATATTCAACCCCTTCAAAGAAATTTGGAGGGGTTATTTTTTGTAATAATGGGAACAGAGAGAAGTTCGTTAAATTTTGAGAGTTTCAAACAACTTGCTGTAAATGATCATATAACTGGTCATGAACGGTCTGGTTTTCCTGTTTACATGCGAGAAGATTATACCAGTCTGATTCTGGAAGATATTTTATCTAAAGTTTCTCAATTTTCTGAAGTAGAGCCTCTAAAAGTGTTGGATTTGGGCTGTGGTTGCAACCCATTAACCGATCATATTATTGACTTCTGTTCGGATCGAAAGCATGAATTGTACTTGCTGGACTCGCAAGAAGTATTAAGCAGACTGTACATTGAGAAACAGAACAATATTTCCTTATTACCAGGTAAGTTCCCTTCTGACTTTGCACAGTTTTTGAATTTTCATGCATCCTCTTTTGATGTGATAATTTGTTACAGCGTGATTCAATACGTAGTATTGGCAAATGAACTGAGTTCTTTTTTACAAGGCGTTGACACACTTTTAAAACCTAATGGAACTTTCCTAATTGGAGATATTCCCAATCGTAAAAAACGTGCAAACTACTTCACAACCGATCAAGGAAAGCAGGAACATCAATCGTACTTAGAAAGAAACAATTTGCCAAAAGAAACTCCGGTTGGTGAACCAGTCGACAACATTGAGGAAGAAGATGTTCTTAGTATTGTTAACTGGTTTAAAAGTCTAGATTACAAAACGAAAAGGTTAGAATTAAATCCAAAGTTGATTAATTCAGGTAAACGTGAAGATTTGGTGGTTGTTAAGC
>JAHDFW010000033.1:2324-14406 GCA_020627945.1 Cytophagales bacterium | reverse complement strand
TCTTAATTTTTTCAATAATCGAAGATGTCGAATACCCTTTAACAAGTTCTACTGTTTCTACTTTTCCTCCATTACTCAAAACAGTATCTGCACCTACAATTTGATCAACCGTGTAGTCATCACCTTTTACCAGTATATCTGGAATTAATGCATCGATAGTTTCTTGTGGTGTATCCTGATCAAATAAAACTACGGCATCGATAAACTCGAATGCGGCTAATAGGCGGCTTCTAGATTCTTCTGCTACAATAGGACGTTGTTCTCCTTTTATGGACCTAACCGAAATATCAGAGTTTAGTCCTAAAATCATTTTATCACCCTTTTTAGAGGCTTTTTCAAGATAATCTACGTGGCCTAAATGAACTAAGTCAAAGCACCCATTGGTAAAGACAACTTGATGTCCTTCGGACTTCCATTGCTCACGAAGAGTTTTAGCTTCTTCCAGTGATATGATCTTATCCTTTGTCATTTTTAGAAGCAGGATCTTCTGTTTTTTTGCTATCCGAAAGAATTTGACTTGTAATTAGAGATGCGGCACCAACCACAATAATCACCATAGTTTGCCACCCATGGAATAGGAAGGCAAAAACTTGTGCGTTTTTAATGGCATAAAACTGCTCCATTACGAAAGATACCAACACATGATAACTTCCTGTTCCGCCAGGCATTGGAATAGTCATAGCAATTCCTCCCGTTGTGAATACGGTTACTGCTCCTAAAGGTCCAACCACACTGGTTTCTTTAAAAGCCATTACCACAAAGTAGGTCATTGTGCAATAGCATAACCAAATCATCCATGAATAGAATAGGAACAGCCCTTTTTTCTTTAATTTGAAAATGGATAAAGCTCCTTCTTTTACAGAACCAAGTACGTCCGTGATTTTAGCCTTAATTTTCTGAGCCTTTTCTGGCTTAAACTTGAACATGTATAAAAACCACCCTGCCAGTCCAACTAAAATAGCGATGTAATAGTAATTCTTGTTTGCATACCAAGCTTTAGCACTTTGTTCTACATGATCTTGATCAAGCGAAAAACCAGATAAGAGTCCCATTATATCAACGCGTGATGCTTCTATAGTAAAAGCTATCCCGATAAAGATGATCATGAATATTAAATCCACAATTCGTTCTGCTAATACGGTTCCAACTGATTTATCAGCAGGGATGTTTTCTAATTTGTACAAGTAATAACAACGAGATACTTCTCCACCTCTTGGAATCGCAAGGTTTACAAAGTAGCCAATCATTACAGCCAAAAAACCATTATGATTTCGCATCGTGTATCCCAAAGGCTCCAATAAGATTTTCCAACGAATCGCGCGTATCCAATGGCTCAATAAACCAAGAAATACACAACCAATAAGAAAAAACTTATCCGCTGAAGACCATTTTTCTAATAAGAAACTACCTAAAGTATGACCTTCGGGAACTTCAATTTTTGAGATGCAATACCACAATAATAGCCCTGTGAGTCCTAGAAGAACTACATATTTAAGAACCGATTTTACTTTGTCTGACATGTTTTCAGGTTGCTTTCTACTATGACGTTTGAAAAGGCTAAAAGGTTAAACGAGTTTATTGTTTTCAGGAAACACGAAAGTAGGTTTAAACTGCTTAGCTTCTTCCATTTCCATGCTTGCGTATGAAATAATAATTATAATATCACCTACAGCAACTTTTCTTGATGCAGGTCCATTTAGGCATATAATTCCAGAATCTCGATCTCCTGTGATCGCATAAGTTTCGAAACGCTCACCATTATTAATATTAACAATCTGAACCTTTTCGTTTTCAATGATATTGGATGCATCCATTAAATTCTCATCGATCGTAATACTCCCAACATAGTTGAGGTCTGCTTCTGTAACTGCTACGCGATGAATTTTGGATTTAACAACTTCAATGTTCATGAGTGCTTTTTTAAATTTCGGCAAAGGTAGTAACTATTTCTATTTGGTGTTGACATTACAGCATAATTACAAGCTATTCCAGAACAATATTGTCAATAAGCCTTACGCTTCCTAAATGAGCTGCAATGCATATTGCGGTAGGAATTTCAGAATCATATTGCCCACTAAGCGGTTGCATGGTAAATCGATCAATGATTTGGAGGTATTCAACTTCGAAGTTTGAATTAGCAGAAATTTCTTTTGCTCCTTCTTCTAAAGCAGTTTCTACATCCTTTGTATTACGCAGTGCAGTTTTGGTTGCTTGCAAGGTTTTGTGGACCAATGGTGCAATGTTTCGTTCTTCCTTGGTTAACCTCATATTACGAGATGACTTGGCCAAACCATCGTCTTCTCTTACGGTTGGGCAACAAACTAACTCTATTTGAAAAGAAAGATCAATAACTAGCCTGTTGATGATTGCAAATTGTTGCAAGTCTTTCTGACCAAAATAAGCACGATGAGGTTGAACAATATTAAATAGTTTCGAAACGACAATTCCCACTCCATTAAAATGGCCTGGTCTGTGTGCTCCTTCCAGTACTGCTTCCAGTGACCCAAAGCTAAATGACAATAAAGCTTCCGACGGATACATTTCTTGCACCTCAGGAATAAATACATAGTCACAGCCTATCGCTTTAAGAGCAGAAGTATCCTTATCTATAGTTTTGGGATAATTAACCAGATCTTCCTTGTTATTGAATTGAGTAGGGTTGACGAAGATACTGCAAACTACAATATCGTTTTCTGACTTTGCTCTTTGTGCTAGCGAGAAGTGCCCTTCATGCAAAGCCCCCATGGTAGGTACAAAACCAACCGTTTTATTGTTTTGTTTAGCCTCTCGAATTACAGACTTAATTTCCGAGACTGTATTAAAAATTTGCACTGATTATGATTAAGCGTAAAATGCGGCAAGTAAATAATAAATTTTAAAACATCACCTTTTCTGCTTGGTTTTATTGAAAAAAAGGAATAAAATGCTTAATTTTGTAGTCGAAATCAATAATGGAGTAGAATATGGAAGATAAAAAATTGAAGATTCTTTATGCGTCTCCTGAAATCGACCCTTTCTTAAGTACTACAAAAGTGGCTGACTTTGTTAGAAAGTTGCCTCAAAGTATGCAAGAGAGAGGAATGGAAATCAGGATACTTGTGCCACGTTTTGGGTTGATCAACGAAAGAAAGAACAGATTGCATGAAGTGGTAAGATTGTCAGGAATCAACATCCCTGTTGGAGAGGAAGAAAAGCCATTGATCATTAAAGTGGCATCCATTCCGCAAGCAAAAATGCAAGTATACTTTATAGACAATGAAGATTATTTCAAGCGCAAGTTTGTATTTGAGGATAAAGATGAGAATTTCTATTCTGATAATGACGAACGCGCAATATTCTTTTGCAAAGGGGTTTTAGAAACAGTTAAAAAGCTTGGTTGGGCACCAGATATCGTACATTGTAACGATTGGATGACAGCCTTGATTCCAATGTATTTGAAGACCACTTACAAAAATGATCCAGTATTTTACAATTCGAAGAGTGTTTTCACCGTTTATGATAATGCCTTCGATTTTAAATTCGGAGATGATCTATTAGACAAAGTGAAAATGATGGATATCGAGGATGACATGCTTTCTAGTTTGGCATCTGCAGATTACGAAGGTTTCATGAAGATCGGAGTTGAGTATGCTGATTCTGTAGTTTCGACTACAGACGGTATGGACAATATTGAAGAATTGTTACAAAACTCGGAGGATAAAAAAGTTGAAGAAATAAAAGAAGGAGACGATTATCTTGAAACACATTTCAATCTCTATAACGAGTTGGCCGGCAAAGCAGATTTGGCTTGCTAGCTTAGTAATTTTATCATTTTTATCATGTAGAAAGCCTGGTGACCTGGGCTTCGAAGATGAATCCACCACTACTCACTTTGTAGATACTCTACATGTGGAAATGAGTACGGTCTTGATGGACTCGGTGGTTTCTACGAATCTTAAAAACATGTTTATTGGAACTTATCACGATCCTACTTTTGGTAGGGTTGTGGCAAGTTCCTTTTTTCAGTTAAGGCTCTCTGCAGATAGTGTGTCATTCCCTAGCGATGCTGTGTTGAATGATGCTTCTTTAGTGTTTTATGGTACACCATCATATTACAACAAAGAAGGTAGAAATTATCAGTTAAAGTATCATCTATATCAGTTGACCAATAAACTTGATCCTGTAAGGGATTATGAAATGGGAGACACGGTATCTTTTGATCAAACGGATCGTTTGCAAACTACGGATCGTACATTGTTGGACCCTGCATTTGCACAAGAGCTATTTGATGCAATTAATAGCAATAAACAAGATGAGTTCGACGATTTGATAAAAGGTGTCGCTATTGTTCCTGATACGGTGTTTTCAGAAGGTATTGTGAATTATCCACTTTCAAACTTCTTGGATACATCTTTCAATTTTATTGAGTTGAACTATAGCTTTCAAGGTGATACAGATATGGTTGACACAGTGTATCGTTTGATTCTAGATCAAGGATCAGATCGCTTCTGTCATGTTTCTTCTGATCGTTCTGGCACTTTATTAGATTCGCTTAAAGAAAACGGCGACGAAATTAAATTGGATAAGCACTACTTGCAATCAGCAATTGGAATGAGACTTAAGCTGGATTTTGCAGAATTTGAGAATTATTTCAGTCAATTTGATGACGTTCAGTTTAACAAAGTGGAACTTGAATTGGATGTTGAAGATGAAGATTATGCAGTTCCGACTACGATAAGTATAGGAGAAACCACAGGTGTTAATTTACTTGACTTAGGAGTAATAGAAGGAAATACATATTATTTCCGCGATGTTGCAGCGTTTAATACAAATAGTTTCATGCTTCGTAAATTCCAGTCCATGTACGACGATGGGGATTGGGGACAACTACTTATAAGTCCAGCTTTTGATACAGAAGTGAATCGAGCAGTATTTTCTCATACTAAAGCCAGTCCGGGAATTCGCTTTAAGATTTATTTTACCGAATTGGAAAAATAAACTTACTTTAGAACCGAGAAGACCAAAGAAAAGGAGAAACGATCCTTACTTTAATCATTAAAATAGAAAATTATAAACCATTATGTGTGGAATTGTAGCATACGTGGGTGATAAACAAGCCGCACCAATCATTATCAAGGGGTTGAAAAGATTGGAATATCGAGGATATGATAGCGCTGGGATTGCCTTGTTGAACGGTAAACTTAATGTTTATAAAAAACAGGGTAAAGTAGCGGACCTAGAACAAGTACTTGATGGTAAAACACTAAATAGTACGATTGGAATTGGTCATACTAGATGGGCCACTCATGGTGAACCCAACGATGTTAATGCTCACCCGCATTATTCAGGTTCTAAAAACCTAGCTTTAATTCATAACGGGATCATCGAAAATTATGAGTCCTTGAAAAAGGAATTAATTTCAAGAGGGCATACTTTCGATTCAGATACTGACTCTGAAGTTCTGATTCATCTTATTGAAGATATTCGAGATAACAACGATTGTACACTTGGAAGAGCCGTACGATTGGCAATGCAACAAGTAATTGGTGCATATGCGATTGTAGTAATGGATAAGGATGCTCCGTCACAACTGATTGCAGCTCGTAAAGGAAGTCCATTAGTAATCGGTGTTGGAAAAGGAGAATTTTTCTTAGCTTCTGATGCCACTCCAATTATTGAGTACACAAATGAGGTAGTTTACCTTGATGATTATGAAATAGCGGTAATCAATGAAGGAGAACTAGAAGTAAAATCTCATAAGGATGTACCTAAAACTCCTTATATCCAAACCTTAGAGATGGAATTAGAATCTATCGAGAAAGGAGGTTATGAGCACTTTATGTTGAAAGAGATTTTTGAGCAAAGTCGTTCTATTGGTGACTGCTTAAGAGGTAGAATTTATCCTAAAGATGCGTTAATCAAACTTGGAGGACTTCGTAAGCACGGAAATACCATTGCAAATGCGAATAGAATTATCATAGTTGCATGTGGAACATCTTGGCATGCAGGTCTTGTAGCAGAGTATATTTTTGAAGAATTAGCTAGAATTCCGGTTGAGGTAGAATATGCTTCTGAGTTTAGATATAGAAACCCAATTATTAATGAAGGAGACGTTGTCTTTGCTATTTCGCAATCTGGTGAAACCGCGGACACTTTAGCAGCACTTGAGTTAGCGAAAAAGAAAGGAGCACATATTTATGGAGTTTGTAATGTTGTAGGTTCTTCTATAGCTCGTTTAACAGATGCAGGAGTTTATACGCATGCTGGCCCAGAGATTGGTGTAGCAAGTACTAAAGCTTTTACAGCTCAAGTAACAGTACTTACGCTGATTGCTCTTATGATTGCTAAGAAACGTAATAGCCTTTCTGACGAAGCGATTAAGGAACTATCCAGAGAGTTAGAATCAGTACCAGAAAAGGTTGCAATAGCATTAGAAAATGCAGCGGAAATTGAAAAGATTTCGGCGGTTTATAAAGACGCTAAAAACTTCTTGTATTTAGGAAGAGGATACAATTTCCCAGTTGCATTGGAAGGAGCACTGAAGTTAAAAGAGATTTCTTACATCCATGCAGAAGGATATCCAGCTGCTGAAATGAAGCACGGTCCTATTGCATTGATTGACGAGGAAATGCCTGTTGTGGTAATTGCAACTCGCGATTCATCTTATGATAAAGTAGTATCGAATATTCAGGAAGTAAAAGCTCGTAAAGGAAAGATTATTGCTGTCGTTACGAAAGGAGATGCTTTAATTCCTTCTATGGCTGATCATGTAATTGAGGTGCCAGATACACACCCTGTATTGATGCCATTGGTTTCTGTGATTCCATTGCAGTTCCTTTCTTATTACATTGCGGTAATGAGAGGGTGCAATGTAGATCAACCTAGAAACTTGGCTAAATCTGTTACGGTAGAGTAAGACTTTAATTAAAATTTAGATTTTTAAGGCCTTGACAATGAATGTCAGGGCTTTTTTTATGGGTGAGGTTTTCAGAATTCAATTTTCTTATCCCGAACTCACGTTAAATTATGAAAGAAATGAATCGACAAGTTTATCCTTAGATATTCGGATTGATCCGAGATTAGGGGTGAAGTGGTATTTCTAGGGTTTGTGTTTTTTACTTCTTAGCGTTGGTTTAAACAAGTCTTGTTATTCTGTTTTTAAACCTCAAAGCCCACCCAATACAACCATTTTCTAGTTTTTCTTGTCATTAATTTGAAGTCTCTTAATTAAATTGATAACTATGAAAAAAACTGCCTTCTGTTTTCTAGCTGCAATTTTAACTTTTGTTAATGCGGTTTCTGCACAATCACAATTCATTGACACTTCTAAGACTTGGAATTACTTAAGTTCTTATACGTTTATGGAACCGTTTCTATATTCAACGCAACCTTATTATTTCGAAGGTGATACAATAATGGATAGTGTTCAATACGTTGGGGTTTGGAAGTCTGATACCAATAATTCACCGCACTATTTTGAAGGTGGCATAAGGGAAGATAGTGGCAGGGTTTATTTTTTTGAAGGAGTTGGTGACGAAAAGTTAATTTATGATTTTAATTTGGAGGTAGGGGATGAATTTGTCACTTTGGCAAATCAGACTGGCATCGTTAAAAGTATTGATACGGTTTATATTGATAGTGTTCCTCGAAAGCGATGGAAATTTGTTCTGGACACTACTACTAATCAGGAATTCGATGAATGGATCGAAGGTATAGGAAGTGTTAACCGATTTTTCCAAGTAGACGAAGGTGTTCACAACTATTATGAACTGCTCTGCCATAAAGAGAATGATCTAGTTATTTGGCAAACTACCAATACAATGTGGGGAGGGAATTGCTATTATTCTAATCTTGGGATAAAAACGAACTTAAATCCTCAGGTCAAATTATATCCAAATCCAACAAGAAACAGTTTACACTTAGAATTCCCGAACTCTTTATCAGGAACACTTGTGATCTACAATGCTTTAGGCCAACCTGTTATCTCGAAATCACAAACTTGGAATAAAAACACCCTTAATATAGAAACGCTTGACCAAGGAGTTTACAACCTTATTATGGTTGATAAACAGGGCTCAAAAAGATATAATGCAACCTTTATTAAGGATTAGTACTTAACCATAATATCCCCCAAATCTTTGCGGTAGATCTCTGGCACTTCACAGTCATCTGCAGGATAACCTACTGGAAGCAACAAAAATGCTCTTTCGTTATCAGGGCGGTTAAGAATTTTATGTAGGAAGTTCATTGGACTTGGTGTGTGTGTCAATGTTGCTAATCCAGCATTGTGAATTGCGGAAATTAACATTCCACTTGCCAACCCAACGGATTCGTTTACGTAATAATTGTTGTGTTTTGCACCTTCACGATGCTCATAAACTCTTTTGAATACTACGATAATGTGCGGTACAATTTCAATAAAAGGTTTGTTCCAATCGGTACCAAGAGGCTCCAAATCTTTTTTCCATCGCTCAGACATACGGTTTTCATAACTTTCCTTTTCTTCCTTCTCAGCAGCAATACGAATTTCCTTTTTAATTTCAGGATCGGAAACTACACAGAAAGTCCAAGGTTGGTGATTCGCCCCAGAAGGTGCAGTTCCACCAGTTTTGATTACATTCTCAATGATTTCCATTGGAACCGGCTTTGAAGAAAATTCTCTAACACTTCTACGATTGTTTAAGTGTTGATAGAATTCTTCACTTCTTTTAAGCATTTCAGCTTCTTCCAAAGCTTTGAAGTTCAACGGAACAAAGTTGTATGAATGAGCCATAAATCTTTTTTTAACAATTAGGACTGCTAAAATAGCATTTTACCGAAACATAAAAAATACGAAACGCCATATATATCGTAAAAGTTCCATGCAACCATTACTATTCTTTATGCATCTAAGGAATAAAGATGCTTATTCTTTGTTTATCAACTAATTGAATAATTATGAAAAATTTGATGTTTTGTTTAACTCTGCTCTTGTTGAGTATTTTGAGTTCTTGTGACCGTAATGTGGTGGTTTGTGAAGAATTTCCAAAACCAAAGAATTGCGATAATGTTGAATTAACTTTTGTGAATAAAACAGGTAAAACTATTGAAGTATTAAACATTTATGGTTTGGAAAAAGGACTTTGTAAACTTGAAGATAACGAAGTGGCGGATCCAGTTTGTTTTGAATCTGTAGTTGGCTATCCAAATTCACCTTATATTAGTGGTTATGCGGTTGTTGATGGTGATACACTAAGAACAATGCCAATGTTTTGTGGTACAGGGTTAGAAACAATAGAGGAAGGTACTTATACCAAATTTGTTAAAATACATGAGTTTTACGATGGTCCAGGATTGGTGTTCGATCATCGTGAAGAATGACCTCTAATCAGTGTTTACTGATTATATTCATAAGCTCCAATATCTGGAAGACCATCTGTTCTGCTAAACCCTCCATTTAGATCACTAGAAACTACATCTTGTGTGGTACCAGCATTCACAGCTGGCGATGATTCAAGAATGTTGAAATCGTAATGATATTTAACAGAATCTTTACTTAGGAATTTAGGTTCTTCCTTAAATGATTCACCAACCAAAACAAGATCTGTATTTTCAGATTTAATGATGTTGTTTCTTTCAAAATCTAGGAAATAAATAAACCCCGAATTTGCCACTGGGAGAAGTACCTCCTCTTCCGAATCGCTAAACCCTTTTTCACCCCATACAATAGAATTAGACATTCTGAATGTTAAATCGCCTCCGATGCGTTGCCCATCAGAAAGTTCAACTTCGTTTGCTACAAAAAGCACGTGTGATTCATCGTTTCGATTAAAGTCAAAAGTGTATTCAGCAAACGTACAGTGATGAATATTGTAAATTCCGCTTACACAAGAAAACGAATTTTGACCGCAGTTGGTAATCACTGAGTTTGTCATGTTGATTCCTGCATAAATGCTATAAACACCATAGTAGCGCATGTCACGAATTATCGTATTCTCAATAGTAACACCAGGTGTGGCTGTTGCAGGTTTTACAATGGAAATTCCAGTATTTGCATTACTAATTTCAGCCCATTGGATTTTAGAATTTTCTGAGCTATTTAGAAATTGAATTCCACCCCAAAGTCCAGGGCGGTGTTCATAGTCTTCTTCTAGTCGATCATCAGTTATTGTTACTGGAGCAGCATCAGTACCTAGTATTTCAAGAGTTCCTCCAATGAGCATTCCGTTTCCTGCTACAGGGACGGTATCATAGCCAAGAACATCATCGCCTACCACCACGTTGTAAGCAAATGTACTAGGGTGTATATAAATCTGTGCTCCAGGTTGAATTGTAAGTTTACATCCAGGTGCAACATAAATTTGATCAAAAATTACATGTGGTTTATCACTAGCCCAGACCTCATCACAGGGTAATTGAGAAAATGAGTGGAAATAGGCATCCTGACCCCATGATAAAAGTTTAACATGTTGTTCTGTTCCATTGGTAACAAATTGAATGCTGTCTTCTACAATAAATGCTCCAAGGTCGTTATTTGCTCCAAGCGTAGCTTTCACTAGGATAAGAATTTGATCTTCTCCTCTTAGAAAGACATCTTTCAACGAATTCGTCTCTTCACCATTGATGATTAACGAATACGGGGAATTAGAGTTAACAAAGATTCGATCAATGTTAACCGCATTTTTGTTAGGGTTCGTCACCGTTAGCCGTTTAGTAACGGTTGCTAAATCTGTGAAAACGGTATCAAATAAAACTGTGTCAACCGAAAATGTAAGGGTTGCATTAGCATCTGTAGTGATTATGTCTTCTCGTTTTTTACAAGACCATAAACTGGAGCCAATTAGACTTACTACAATGGATATGTATAATAATTTTTTCAAAACAACTTAGGGAAACACAGTAACAACGTAAAGCGGAAGAGCTTATTGTTCACCTTGTTCTTTCATTTTTTCTGCGTTATCAGCAATACGAAGTTCTTCAGTAAACTTATAAAGATCTCCATCCATTACTGTAGGTAAGTTATACACAGTTAGTCCAACTCGGTGGTCAGTAACACGCCCTTGTGGGTAGTTGTATGTTCTAATTTTATCTGAACGGTCGCCACTTCCAATCAATGATTTACGTTCTGCTCCTATTTCAGCTTGCTGTTTGGCAAGTTCGATGGCATATAGACGAGACTTAAGTTCTTTAAGAGCCTTTTCGAAGTTCTTTAGTTTTGACTTTTGATCCTGACATTGAACTACTAAACCTGTTGGTAAGTGAGTAAGTCTTTGAGCAGAATACGTTGTGTTTACCGACTGTCCCCCAGGTCCAGAAGAACAGAATTCATCAACACGAAGATCACTTTTTGGAACATCAATTTCGATATCTTCAACCTCTGGTAGAACTGCTACGGATGCAGCAGAGGTGTGAACACGACCTTGAGTTTCAGTTTGAGGAACACGTTGTACACGGTGCACTCCTGATTCAAACTTCATTACGCCATAAACATCTTCTCCACTAACATTGGCTACGATTTTGCTAAACCCACCTGCTGTACCATCAACAAAATCAGTAATTGAAATTTTCCAACTACGTTTTTCAGCATACTTCTGATACATTCTAAATAAATCACCTGCAAAGATAGATGCTTCATCCCCACCTGCACCTGCACGAATTTCAAGAATGGAGTTTTTATCGTCGTTGGGATCTTTTGGAATAAGAAGCTCTTTAAGTAAAGCTTCGCTTTCGTCCCTTTGTGGTTTAAGCTCATCTAATTCCATTTTAGCCATCTCCTTAAACTCGGGATCAGACTCTTCCTTCATCACTGTAGTAGCATTTTCGATATTACTTAGAATATCTTTATACCTTTTATACTCCTCCACAATTTTTTGCAGGTCTTTATACTCCTTATTCAATTTTGCATAACGGTTGGTATCCGTAATTACATCTGGTTGAACAATAAGCTCACTTACCTCCTCAAATCTTAATCGTATTACCTCTAACTTCTCAATCATGACATCGCTATTTCCTGCAAAGATAAAATTTTAGCGTTGGAATAGAAAGAACAGGTGGTATAGTTTGTTTATGGAGCAAGAGTAATGAGTGTGCAGCATGAGTAATGAGTATCGAGCAAGAGGATCGA
>JAHDFW010000033.1:0-2224 GCA_020627945.1 Cytophagales bacterium | reverse complement strand
AGGATCGATTAGAGAGAGTTACTTAATAACCTCCTCGATACTCTTGCTCACTACTCTTGCTCAAAACTCCTGCTCCCTACTTCTTATAGACCATAAACAAGACTCTTCCCGTAATGTATTTCCATTGATTGTGTACTTTGTAATCTAGTTTCTTCCATTTGCAGTAAAGCCACATAAAAGGAACTAAGAAGGAGAGCCATTTGGAGGAACTTTGCTGTCGATCAACATTGACTTCTATTTCCTTAAAACCATTTATGAATCCTAGATTTTTATATTGATCAATCGTTAAACTCGAGATGTGTTGAAGACCATCAACCTGTTCATGAACCAAAGGTTGGAAAGAATAAAAGAACCCCGTAAAAAGATATCGTACTCTTGATTTTAGACTTAGAATATTGGGTGTAGAAATAATTACAATGCCACCTGGCTTTAGAATTCTATGACATTCCTTAAAAAAGATATTATGATCATGAATGTGCTCCATAACCTCAATTGCCAAAATAATATCGAAGGTATTGTCTTCGTAAGGTTGAGCTTCTGTAATGTTAACTTTTTTGCATTCTACCTTGTCGAATCGGAAATATTCTGGGAAAAGGTCGTTAGCATGAATATCAAAGCCTTGATCGTAAAGTTTTTTTGTAAAAGCACCGTGACCAGCACCCATTTCAAGAACTACTGGTTTTTCATATGTTTTTGCTAGTCGATCGAAAAGACCATAAAGCCGTTCATGAATACCTGGAATTGCTATGGGGACAATTTCATCTGAAGGAGCACTTGCGATTGGATTTGCACTCATTTTAATTTGTTTTAGTTGGAATGTTTAAGCCTTTTTTTTGAGCACCAAAAACTAGCACAGCCATGAAAACAGTAAATGCCATCATGTCCATTTGTTTGATAAAGATTGCATCTGTTCCCATACTTACTAAGGTAAATACAGAAAAGACGAGTGCAAAAATAGCAACTTCGTAATTTTTAAATTTAAATAAGCTTTTTAACCAAAAGAACCACGCAATAATAAACGATAGGAAACCGATAATCCCCCATCCAGCAAGCCAAAATAAATACTGCGAGTGAATATTGACAGGGAAAACATATTTGTCTTGAGCGTATTTTTTATGTAATTCTGTTTTAACATCTCCAGTCCCAACTCCAAGAATTGGGTTTTCCTGAAACAATTCGGCAAGGTGTTGCCATGAAATTATTCTTCTTACACTCGTAAAATACACATACTCATGATTGACGTATGTTCCATTGTAGAATGTCTCCAGCTCCCAAGTTAGTTGTCGATATCGCTGCTGAATTGACTCACTAGATTTGAAAGTTGCAAATGGAACGCCTAAACTGATAAAAAGAAAGAAGCAAACCAAAGTAACTGAAGAAGCAACCTTGCCCATCTTTTTACTTAGTTTTGGAAATGAATTTCGATATAAAATAATTGCAAAATAGACTATTAGCCCAACTAATAATGAAAGTTGTCCACCACGCCCTCCTAAAATGATTGAGCAAAAAATAATCGGTAGTAAGTTAAGTAGAAGAATAGGTTTGAATCGTTTTGTAACGACCAAAAAAGTAGTTGTTATACCCGCAAGTCCAATCATGTTGCTGAATTGTAAACGATCCGCAAATGGAGAATACAGCCCAAAGTGTGCATCACCTCCAGATTTAGGATAAGCATGGATCATTGGTACATTTTCGGAGACCCAAAGAGTAAAGTCGAGCGGTGTGTAGTTAAGTAGAATAGTTATGATACTAGCTAGTCCAGCTACAGAAACCATTGTAAGCAACAGAAACTTAAAATGATTGATTATCTTTTCATGATTCCAGAGCATTAATAAAGGAATAACAACCCATCTATGATTGTGTCGGATCATTTTCATCCCATCGTGCATTTGTTCCGTCCAGAGTAGACCAATAATCAGAATTAAAAAGTAAGGAACAAAATAGAAAGCACTTCTGTATTTTTTAAAATAACTTCTATAGTCGAATTTTAAAACTTTATCAATGCTTAGAGCAATAATGATAAATTCACAACCAGTGGTTAAACCTTTTGAAACTGATAATCCGCCAAACAAGAGATAAAAAGAGATTAAAATAATCTTATTCCTGAATAAATTTATTTTAGTGCTGGACAATTTTTCCTACTTTAGCGAAGTGTAAATCTATAATTTTAAATAGGTAAACGAACAAAAAGTAAAACTTATTTGTTAGAAAGGAGTAAAAGCAT
>JAHDFW010000032.1 GCA_020627945.1 Cytophagales bacterium | reverse complement strand
CCTGCTAAGTCTGCTACTAGTCCTGCTCCAACTGCATATCGTGTATTTTTAATACCTACAGATCCAAAGTAAACTGCTAGAACATAAAAGGTAGTTTCGGTAGAGCCTCTAAAAATACTTGCTAACTGACCTCTAAAGTCATCTACGCCATATGCTGTAACTATATCGGTCATAACTCCTCTCGCACCTCCTCCACTTAAGGGTTTAATTAATGCTACGGGTAGAGCATCCACAAAACGAACGTCTTCAACAAATAAATTAAAAATCCACCTTAATGCCCCCATTACTAAGTCCAAAGCTCCTGAAGCTCGAAACACACCTATCGCGACCAATATTCCGATAAGAAACGGGATAATCTTAATTGCTACGTTAAATCCCTCTTTAGCTCCTTCAATAAAAGTATCATAGACATTTATTTTCTTACGCCACGCTAGCCCAACAAAACTACAAATCACTGAAAACAAAATAATACCGCTAATCATCGACGAGTAAACCTTCTTATTATCATCGTTTAAAGAGACAATGAATGTCACTAAACCACTTACCACAATCAATAACATGGCAATAGGAATAATCACACGTAACTTAATAAGATTGATCTTTTGAATGATACTTGTAACCAGAATACCTACTAAAGTTGAGCAGAATGTAGCTAGCAAAATAGGGATAAAAACATCCGCTGGATTAGCCGCCCCTAACACTGCACGATCAGCCATAATACTAATTGGAATCAACGTTAACCCTGATGTATTCAAAACCAAAAACATGATTTGTGCGTCGGAGGCTTCTTCTTTGTTGGTGTTTAACTCTTGCAGTTGTCCCATCGCTTTTAGGCCCAACGGTGTAGCAGCATTATCCAACCCTAACATATTCGCTGAAAAATTCATAATCATGGAACCAAAGACTGGGTGCCCTTTAGGAATCGAGGGAAATAATGCTGTAAAAAATGGACTGGTTGCTCTAGCAATTAAATTCACCATTCCACCAGTTTCTCCTATTTTCATGATTCCTAACCATAAAGTCATCACTCCAGTAAGACCAATAGAAATTTTAAATCCAACCTCGGACATATCAAATGTACTTTGCATTATGTCCGCAAATACATTTAAATCGGACTGATCAAAAATCAACCCAGTGTATTCTAAAAGAAAGTCCCGAAAGAAATAGCCTAACAAGCGCAAAAGTGCAACCACAAATGCGATCAAAAAAAATGCAATCCAAATATAGTTTAGAGCCATTTAGAACGTTCTATTTCCCTTAATTGTGATTATCTAAGAATTTTTCTAACAAATGCAACCGTAAAGTAAGACATCATAAACACTCCCATCCACCCCTCTAACGGAGCAAGAACTTTTAAGATACCTGTAGGGAGGCAATCTCCGTATCCCACTGTTAAAAAGGTAATTGCACTAAAATAAAAATTATTCCCCAAATGTCCCCAAAAACCTAAATCATCACTGTTTGGACAACCAATAGTTGCTTCACTGATATAAGGCACAAACGTATATACAAAAGTATAGAGCCCAAATACGATAAACATACTTTGCAGCACTCTTAATGGAGCCGTAGCATAAAGTCCCATAATATCGAATATCAGCCATTGAAAAAAGGCCTGAGCTTGCTTTACATACTTTTTTAATCCTTTAAATTCCTTTATTTTTTCCTTCTCCGCTTTTAATTCAAATCGCTTAAATTCCACATATGACGCATCTTCATCATCGTATTGACCTGTTGAGTTAAAAGTATTTTTCAGTGTATTAAACTGTTCGGCTTTTTCCAGTAATGTTGTATCTGGCTGATTGGTAATAATCTCATAAACGTTGTTACGATTCCAGTCTATCAAAATCTTACCTAGATTTCTCATACCGCTTATATTAAGCTGTTTCACATCCACATCACTTGAGGACTTGATAAAATCGACTATATCTCTTATTACGGTATCAGACAGATCTATGAGGTTTGCCTGAGCAACTCTTAAATCCAAATGGCAGTCAAAATGTGCATTTTTAAGAATCAGGTCTCCACATTTGGAATTAAAGAAGTTCAAGTCTCCTGACCCAAAGTTTACTCCTTCAAAAGAAACCTCATCTTTACCAAAGTCAACCATTTTAAAGTTTTTGGCTCCCTGTCCAAACTTTGCCGACCTGAAGGTAATTTTACCTTTTCCGAAAATTGACTCTTCGAAATCTATCACTGCATCTCCAAAATCACTTCTTCTAAAATCAACTCTTCCTTCACCAAATTCTACTCTTCTAAAATCAACCAGAGGACCTTTTGAAATTGCTTTTTCGAAGGAAATCTTTCCTTTACCAAACTTTGCAAAATGGAAGTTAACAATTGAATCGCCAAAATAAGCTTCTTTAAAACTCACATTTCCGTCTCCAAAATCAATATTTACAAAAGACAATAGCTCCCCAAAGAAACGTGCTCCTTGGAATGTAATACTTCCACTCCCAATTTCGGTAAACTGAAAAATCACGTTTCCAGTTCCAAAATTAGTTTTCATGAAACTTATGTCTCCTCCTGAAAACTTGGCCTTATTAAAAGTAGTATGCCCCTGAGTAAATATCGCCTTTGAAAAATCAACCTTAGTGTTGGCAAATCTCCCATATGTAAAATTAGTTCCTCGATCGCTGTCAAAAAATGCATCTTTAGCAGACCATTCAACAATATCTACGTAGCTTCTTGATTCTAACCCTTCACGGATACGATATTCTTCTAAAGAAAAATCAGCTACATAACAAAAGTCGAGATTGATGGGCTCACCTTCTTTGATCAGGTCATATACAGTTTCCTTTGCTACATAAGCATACTTATATGGAGTTTTGTGTTTACCATCACGTTTACGACTTACTATCACCGTTTGTTCAGACAATTTAACACCTTCCACCTCAAATGGCTTATCGACAATTCTAGGCTTATATACTTCAGGACTTAATCTCATAAAAACTCTTTCAAGGAATAATGGCAATATAATAAAATTGACTTTATTCGTAGAACAAAATAGAACTGAGTTTTGAAAATAAGTTATTACAAACATCTACTAAAATTCAATTTTGAAGCTGGCACTTCGAGAGGAATCTTAACTGAACGTTATACATACATCATTAGAATCGAAAAAGACGGTATAATTGGCTGGGGTGAAGCCTCTCCTTTAAAAGGGCTTAGTATAGACTTTATACCAAATTTCGAAAACCACTTGACCGAAGTTCTCAACAGAGTAAAAAAGATGAGTCACCCAACTTCTTTGCAAGAGGTGGACTCGCTGTTGGATAATTTAAAATTAGATAGTTTACCTGCAATTCGTTTTGGCCTTGAGCAAGCTATGATCAGTATTCTAGCGGAAGGAAATTTTAATTATTTTAATTGCCCCTTTATAGATGGAAATAAAATCCCGATCAATGGTCTTATATGGATGGGTAAAAAAGGTTTTATGCTTGATCAAGCTAAGACAAAATTTGACTCGAATTTCAACTGTATAAAAATGAAAGTGGGCGCCATTGATCGACGTGACGAGCTTGAAGTTTTAAATTACTTAAGATCTTTAGGTAGCGAGAAAGAACTTACCATACGAATAGATGCCAATGGAGCTTTCTCAACGGAAAATGTACTAGATCGTTTAGAGGAATATTCACAGTTCAACATTCACTCTATTGAACAACCCATTAAATCAGGTGATTGGAAATCTATGTCGCAAGTCTGTAAAAACTCCCCTATTCCAGTCGCTTTGGATGAGGAGTTAATTGGTATTTCAAGTAAAGATCAAAAAGAGGAACTATTGGATCAAATTGCTCCGCCCTATATCATTTTAAAGCCTACTTTATTGGGAGGATTTAAACATACTTCTGAATGGATCGAACTGGCCGAACAACGAAACATTAGGTGGTGGATTACTTCAGCTTTGGAATCTAATATTGGTTTAAATGCAATATGTCAGTATAGCTCCTGGAAAAAAGTTTCTATGCCTCAAGGATTAGGAACAGGCTCATTATACCACAACAATTTCGATAGCCCACTAACTGTAAATCAAGGACATATACATTATGATCAATCTAAAAATTGGACCAACATTGAACAGTTTATAAAAAATTAACATTTAATGTGAATTGCAAAGAGTTGTTTAAACAATAATATTTTCCTATTTTGGAGTAGCAACGCTATTCTATTTTGAAGAATAAAGTCACACTTAAAACTAATATGGTACTTATTTTAATAAGCATCATATTATACTCTTTTTCGGTTCCAGCTTTGGCACAGTCCAATTCGGTTGAGAAAATTGAAGTTGCTTTTCTATATCAGTTTGGGCAAAAAATTGATTGGCCTAAACAAGATTCGTTTGAAAATTTCAAAATTCATTACGTTGGCAATAGCACAGATATCATAGAATCATTAATAACACTTGCGCAGTATAAAAAGATTAAAAATCTTCCTATTTCTGTTTCTTATTCAAAAAACATCTCCAAAATTCCTCAATGTCAGATTTTATTGGTGGAGGAAAGTCTAAATTCATCTTTTTCTTCCATATCAGGGCAGCTATCTACCAAAAACACTCTAATCGTGTCGGAAAACCTTCCTAATGATGATCAGGCCATGATTAATTTCATTCTATCCGATGAAGGAAAACTAAATATAAAAGTTAACACTCCTAATCTCACGGCTCGCGGTTTAAGCCCTCATGATGATCTAAAAATCTATGGCGGAACTGATTCTGAAAGAGGTCAAGTTTTTAGTGAATGGAAAAGCAATCTTAATAGTGCCCTAGATTCCTTGGAAACAGAAAAATCGAAAGTAAAAGCTTATGAAGAACAAGTTTCCCTACTAAAAAAAGAAATCCAGACCACCCAAACAGCGCTAGAAAGCTTACATAAGCAAGTAGAATTAAGTAGAAAAACCATTACCGAACAAAAACGAAAGATACTTCTTCAAGAGGCCGAAACCATTGCCTTATCTAATAAACTAGCTGAACTAACCTCTGAACTAAATCAAAAACTTGCAAGAATAGAAGAGGAAGAAGTTAAAATTAAAGAATTAGAAAACCGTCTTTACCTCCAAGTGGATAAAATAAGTAAAAATGATTCCATTTTAGAATCTCAAATAAAGACTATAGAACTGCAGGGTGAAAAGATTAAAGCTACCAATGAGGTTGTGAGGGAGCAGGACATTACTATTGAACAACAACGATTAATAGTGGGGATATCCATTATAGTAATTGGAATCATTTTAGGGCTAGGATTTTTACTTTGGAGAGCGTATCGGATAAAAGAAGAGGCTCTAACTAAAATAAAATCGAAAAATGAAGAAATCCTATTGCAACGAAGTCAATTGGAAGCACAAGCGGAAGAACTTAGAGCGATTAACGATCAGATTATTGATCAAAAAACGGAAATAGAAAAAACCCTTAATGAGCTTCAATCGACACAAAGTCAATTAGTGTTAGCTGAAAAAATGGCCATTTTGGGGAAAACAGCAGCCAACGTAGCTCATGAAATCAACACTCCCTTGGGTGCAATTAATTCTTCTGCGGAAAACATCTTGAGTTTTTATGAACAATTTATCCGTTCTCTTCAAAGGTTAGCTCCAAATCTTACCGCCGAAATGTTAAATTCATTATTTGAGATCATTCTTGCACCGATTCATGATCAAGAAAACTTATCTACGCGAGAAATGAGAAGTCATAGAAGGAAACTTACAGCCGAATTAACGCCTAAATATGGAGAGGATGCGCGTGAAATAAGTGAGTTATTGGTGGAAGCAGGCTATACTCATGAAATAGAGAGCCTTACTCCTATCCTTGAGCATAAAAATGGTCGAGAGATAATCCGAACTGCTAGAGACGGTAAGCAATTATTACTGAATAATAAAAATATTCTTACCGCGGTGCAACGCGCTTCTAAAATTATCGTAACACTAAAAAGCTATGCCGGAAAATCTAAGATTCAAATAAGGGAAAAAGTTAATCTTAAAGAGAACATTATTACCGTATTAACTATTTACCACAATAAGTTACGAAGCTTTGTGGTTAAGAAAGAATTCCCAAATTTAAACAAGGAACTTCACGGTTATGCTGATGAATTGGGCCAGGTTTGGACTAACTTAATTCATAATGCAATGCATGCAATGGAATCAGGGGGAATAATGGAAATATCTTATGAGGAATTGGAAGAGTCTGTAATCGTAAGAGTGACGGATGATGGAACTGGAATTCCTGCTTCTATTCAAAACAGAATCTTTGAACCTCTGTTTACTACAAAATCTAATGAAGAAGGTACAGGCCTTGGATTAGATATTGTTAAAAAAATAATAGAAAAACACAACGGCTCTATCACGTTTGATAGTACAGAAGGAGTAGGTACTACTTTTAAAGTGGAACTACCATTAATTTGAACCAAAATTTAGTCTATGAATAAACCTTACATAATCTGTATCGACGACGAACAAATTGTACTTACCAGTTTGTCAGGTCAACTTAAAAACTATTTTGGTGATAAAATTATTATTGAGGCAGTTGAAAGTGGAGAAGAAGCCTTAGAAGTTATTGCTGAGTATCTGGATATGCATAAGCAAGAACCTCATCTAATCATTTCAGATCAAATCATGCCTTCCATGACAGGTGATGAAGTTTTAGCGGCAATTAATCAAGAGCATCCAAGAGCAAAAAAGATTTTACTTACAGGTCAAGCTGATAAACACGACTTGATAAAAATTATAAATAGCACGTCTCTTTATCGGTATATAGAAAAGCCGTGGGACAAAATGGACTTAAACTTAACGGTACGTGAAGCTATTAAGGCTTATGAAGGAGATTTAATTGTTGAGAATCAGCAAAAAGAGCTTATATCTTTAAACAAACATCTTGAAAACAAGGTTAAAGAGCGAACTAGACAACTTGAAGAGAAAAACAACGAAATTCTAGCTGGCATTCGGTATGCAAAAAAGATTCAGGATGGAATTTTACCTGATTTTGAAAGTCTTCACCACTGGTTTGAGGATTCCTTTTTACTTCACCGCCCATTAGATTTATTAAGTGGCGATTTCTTTTGGTGTTCCAGAGTTGACAACAAGCTCGTAATAAGTGTTGTCGATTGTACCGGACATGGGGTTCCTGGTGCCTTGATGAGCATAGTTGGCAATGACCTGCTTAACGATATTATCATGCTACAAGGCATAACGGATCCAGGTCAAATTCTTAACTTACTGAATGATGGTGTCAATCGTGTTTTAAAACAAAAAGATACAGGACTACGGGATGGCATGGACATGAGTTTATGCGTACTTGATATGGAATCAAAGCAAATTCATTTCTCTGGCGCCGTAAACCCCTTGTATTATGTCAAAGATGAAAATGTGCACACATTAGAGGCTAACCGATGGTCTATTGGAGACATTAGAATAGCTAACAATCACTATGAGACGGCTACTTTAAACATGGACGAAATAGATGTACTTTACATGTCCACGGATGGATATTTTGATCAATTCGGAGGAGATGAGGACCGCAAGTTTAGTTCACGTAGATTCCTTCAACTTATTGGTGAGAATTCCAGTAAACCTATGTTGGAACAGTCCTCTTTACTAAATTCAGCTATTGATAATTGGAAACAAGAAAAAAACCAGATCGATGATATAATGGTCTTAGGAATCCGTCTTAAACGGTAATTATATAGATCACAACTTATAAATATTACAAGCTCTTTTTCCAGCAACGCTTTCTTTTGTGTTGGATATGATCATAGTTTTTCCAATTGGCAATGGCATTATGATTGGTTTCAAAAATCCCAGTTGTTTCGATATAGGTCATCCCCTTTCTTGCCATTTCATTTTGCAATTCTGCCATAAGAATTACACCTGCGCCAGTAGATTGATGTTCCTTTTTAACTCCAGTCAACATCTGATCTAAAGTATCTACATTACCGTCGATTGCTTTTTTAAGATGAACAAATCCAAACGGGAATATGGAACCTTTGGCTTTACGCATAGCTTCAGACAAACTTGGCATTCCGACAACGAAACCTATAATCTCATCATTCATCTTCACCATTTTCACGAACTCTGGATTTAACAATTTCATATACTTTTCCGCATAGAAATCAATCATATGTTCAGAAAACGGAGCAACGAACGGTAAATCACTAAAAGCATCATTCAGAATCTGAAATATTACAGGAGCATAAGGTCTCATTTCTTCTCTATCTTTGAAATGCATCACCTCTATTCCATATCTTCTCTGAATCAATTTAGAACCTCTATCAGCTTTTGTAACGGCTTGTTCTCCTAAAGTCAATCTAAACTCAACCCAGTCAATTTCCTTCTCATAACCACATTGGTCTATCAGGTCTTTGTAATAAGGTAAGTGATAAACGGAACCGATTGATGGTAGATGATCAAATCCTTCAACAAGCATACCTTGTGTGTCGAGGTTCGAAAATCCAAGTGGCCCTTGAACTTCCTCCATACCTTGCTCTTTCAACCAGCCTTCTGCAACCTTAAGAAGTTCTTCTAAAACAGATTTATTTTCAACAAACTCCAGTCTACTAAAGCGACCAATTTTCTTCCCTATCTTCTGATTGTATTCGTGATTAACGATAGCCCCTATTCGTCCTGCTATTTTACCATCTTTAATAGCCAACCAGAATTTAGCCTCACAAAAATCAAATACTGGATTAGTTTTAGGGCTAATAGCTTTTAGTTCATCGTCCTTAAGAGGTGGAACCCAATATGGGTGACCTTTATATAAATCAAAAGGAAAATTTACGAACTTTTTGCGCCCTGCTTTGTCTTTTACTTCTTCAATGACTATCGCCATAATACTCTTAAGATTGGCTTGTAAATGTATTGATTTTTGGCAACTGTATCAAAAGAATTGTTACAATTTCAACTTAATATGGAGAATGATCTAGTTTTTTTCGTTGTTCACTTTCACTTTCTTACTAAGCTTTAAAAGAACATCATGCAAATCTTCTTCATCACCTGAGGAATATTCATGCTTCTGCCAGATAAGTTGTCGATCACCATCAAATAACATGGTGTGCGGAATTCCTTTCACTTTAAATTCTCTTTCAAAATGGCTCTTATCATCAATAAGAACTTGAAATTCCCACTTGTGTTTTTTCGAATAATCCTTAACCTTATCATAGGTTTCTGGGTCATCTATGGATATGGCATAAACTTTTACACCTGTCTCCTTATGCCATTTTTTAAATACTTCATGAATATTATTCAGTTCAAGCAAGCTCTTTTTCTCCCATGAAGCCCAAAAGGTCAAGATGAACGGCTTACCATGATTTTTGATCTCTTCTGTACTTACTTTGTTCCCTTTCAAGTCTAACAAATAAGTTTCAGGCATTACGTTTACTGAGTCTTTATTTTCGTCTTGTGCATAACTATTCAATGCAAAACACAATACCAGCGATATTCCCAATAATTTCTTCATCAATTCCATATATAAATGATTTGAACTCGTATTCTTCAAAAACTATTCCAACAAGGCTTCAATATCCTCTTTGGTAAGACTTTTCACAACATTTTCATCGATACTAATTAAATCCTGAACGAGTTTCAGCTTTTTGTTCTGCAATGCCAAGATCTTCTCTTCTACGGTGTTCTTACTAATAAATTTATACGTAAACACGGTATTCTTTTGACCAATCCTATGGGCTCTATCAACCGCTTGAGCTTCTACAGCAGGATTCCACCAAGGATCCAAAATAAACACATAGTCAGCTGCTGTAAGGTTTAATCCAACTCCACCAGCTTTCAAAGAAATTAAAAACACTTTAATGTTTTCATCATTCTGAAACTTATCTACTTGTCCCATCCTATCCTTAGTTGTTCCATCCAAATAGGTGAAGGCAATGTTACGTTTGTTAAGCTCCTTTCTTAAAATTGCTAAATGCTTTACAAATTGACTAAAAATCAAAATCTTATGTCCCTCATCCAAGGCTAATTCTAATTTTTCAAGCACCTCATTTAACTTTCCTGAATCACCTTCATAGGCAGGGTCTGCCAAAACCGGGTGATTCGCAATTTGCCTCAGTTTGGTAAGCCCTTGCAACAACATAAATTTGGATTTGCCTATTCCATTCTGTTCAATTTGCTGCAATAAAGTATTACGGTAGTAAGATTTAGTCTCTTCATAGAAGCTTTCCTGACCTTCAGACATATCACAATATTGAACCGATTCAATCTTTTCAGGTAAATCATGAGCAACTTGCTCTTTCTTACGCCTTAAAATGAAAGGTTTTACCAACGCATATAGTTTTTGAGACTTAGTTTCATCTCCTTTCTTTTCTATTGCATGTTGAAACTCCTTTTTGAAGAAATTCTGATCTCCTAATAATCCTGGGTTCACAAAAGTCATTTGAGACCATAAATCCAGCGTAGTATTTTCAATAGGCGTACCAGTGAGTATTAATTTTCTTCTAGAAACCAATTGACGTACGGCATCAGTAGTATGAGAATTCGGGTTTTTTATCTTCTGTGACTCATCCAGTATTACATAGTTAAACTTATACTTTATAAGGATTTCGATATCTATGCGTAAAGTACCGTAAGTAGTAATAATCAAATCAAAAGCGTCAAATATGGCTGTATTCCTAGATCTTTTTGTTCCTGTATGTGTAAACACTCTTAATTTAGGACAAAATTTCTTCGCTTCCAGTTGCCAGTTATAAACCAGAGAGGTGGGTAAAACAAGAAGCGAAGGCATTCCGACTTCCTTCTCGGACTGAGCTTGCAACAAAGCTAACGTTTGTACCGTTTTACCAAGACCCATATCATCGGCAAGGCATCCTCCTAAATTATATTCATCCAAAAAAGTTAGCCAGTTAAATCCTGAGTGCTGATATGGTCTCAACTCTCCTTTAAACCCGGCTGGAATTGGATATTCGTCAATCTCTTCAATATCCCGTAACTTCTCCAACTTACGACTCATCATAACCTTAGCAAGCTTCCCTTCTCGTAAGGTTTCTACTAATGAGGCATGATGTTGCTTTAACCTTAAGCCGTCCTCATCACTGGAAAAGGCAAATAACTCAAGGTAATCTGCAAACCATTCTTCGGGTATAACTGCAGTTTCACCGTTAGGCAGCTGAAACTCTTTTTTACCACTCAGAATGTATTTCTTAAGTTTAATAAATTCTATTTCGAAATCTCCAAACTTCACAATCCCGTGAATGTCGAACCAGTCGTTATTTTCCTTAATTTCAAGATTTAAGGATACTTCGCCAATGAAGTAAGTTTTTTCTGAACGGTTCTTTTGAATTATTTCTATTTGCTCCTCCCTTAGTTGGCTTTGATGCTTTGCAATCCAAGAATAAGCTGCAGTTTTAGGCAAAATGGTTCTTCCTTTCTTTAGGGGAAGCTCCAAGTCCTTTAAGTAGTTATCAATTCTTTCCTCCTCATCCTTATCCCTTTTTATTCTATGGAAAATATAATCGTCTCCCATTTTTTCCAATTCCACCTTTATAGAACCATCATTTGTCGGATCGAATGAGTAAGAGTGATTCCCGTATCTAAAAGAAAGATCAAAACGAATATTATCCATTTCAACTTCTCGTTGAGAAAACAAATCCAAAGAAGCTTCGGTACTTTCGGTTTCTGTAAGAACCAACTCTGGTTTCGATTGAAAAATCTCAGTATTAATTTCAAACCCTTTCGCATATACGTCGTATTTCTCAACCACATTTTTTACGAAGTTCTGATAATAGTTTTCTTCAATCTTCTTAGGTACCGCTACAAACTTCTTATTAAGAAATGGCTTAATCTTCTTGCCGTCTATATTTTTGTGGAAACTAAATAGTTTATCATCCACTAATAACCATCCTGGGGTATTACAAATTATTTGAGATTCGTTGTATTGAAAATCTACTTTTTCACCTCGAAACTTGACCGTTGGAAAATAGTGCGTGTTTTCTTCGTTTCTACGAAAATGAAACAACACCGTAGCTTTTTCTTCTTCCACGGTAATAGGTTTCCAGTTAGGAAATCCATTTTTCCCCATTATAAAAACGGGTTTACCAGGAAGTAGAGATAAAATTTCGGCAAGTTTATCCTCTACATACTTTGCTATGGTTTCTCGCAGCAACTTATCCCCCTTTTCAGGATCATAAACGGTAAGAAAAAAATCGGTGGGGCTTAATTTCTTTCGTTGAAATTTATGATGAATAGGTTCTTGTTGAATGGAATCCATTAACTGAATCGCACGATAATCTTTTTCGTCCAAATCTTTTCCGAAGTCCCTCGCATTTTTGTAGGATATATTCTGATTTTTAAGAGTTAGATTACCTTTCGCATCTTCCTGAATCGCAAAGGATTCTAACAAATACCCCAAGTACTCGTGCTTAAAAAGTGAATATATTACCTTATATGGCTCATTAGTAGATACTTTCACTAATCAATATCAACTTTTTGTTATACGTTTTCTTTTATCCAACCCCTAATATACTGGGTATATTTGGAATAACATGGTTGTTTTTTGAATTTTTAGATATAACTATATGCACAAAAAAAAGGTATGCTATGCAGCATACCTTTTTCTTAAGTCCACTAACTTAATGATCTAAAGAACATTAAGAACCTGTTCTTTAATTTTTTCTAAATCTTCTTTCATCTGAACTACTAATTGTTGCATAGATGCAAAGTTCGCTTTTGAACCAATCGTGTTGATTTCACGTCCCATTTCTTGAGCAATGAATCCTAATTTTTTACCGCTTCCGTCTCCATTTAATTCTTTGGTAATATATTCTAAATGAGAAGTAAGGCGAATAATTTCTTCGGCAATATCCAACTTCTCCAGATAATATATTAACTCTTGTTCAAACCTATCCTGATTCACTTCTTGTTTGAGCGTATTTAGCTGGTCTTGTAGTTTATTCCGTACATGTTCTTTACGCTCTGGATCTATAGTTTTAACCTTATCTAAGTTGGTAGCAATAGAATTTACATAAGTCTGCAAAGCGGATTTTAGGTTTTCTCCCTCATCCCTTCTAAAACCATCAATTTTAACTATCGTTTCTTTGATACACTTAAGAATTAATGGCCAGTATTTGTCATTATCCTCTTCCTTAGATTCATTTAGCATTACTCCGTTCATTCCCAATGCATAACGAAACAACTCATTATCTGATGTTATACCCAGTTCACTCCCCGCTCCCTTAAGATCGTTGAAGTATTGAGATAATAAATTGCGATCTATACTGACTGAAGGATTATTCTCCCCTTTCGACTGAAAATCAAGCATTAAAACAATTTTTCCACGTTGTAATTCTGTTGAAATCAAATTTCGAATTTCTAGTTCTTTATCGTTGAACATTCGCGGTATTTTCACACTCACATCTGCAAACTTCGAATTCAAGGACTTTACTTCAACTGAAATTCTAGCTTCTTCGGTATCGCTTAAAACTTTACCATAACCTGTCATTGACTTCACCATACTTTCTTTTTCTTAAAATTGTTTATAAGATTAATAACGTTTCACATATTTCATGCAAATTGATAACAATAGTGCTATTGAAAGAAACGCAAACACCCTACCTAAATAATCTCCATACTTCGTATACCATGTTTCCTTCCATCGTTTAGAAATCTCATGTTTTACAGTTCCTTTTTTATCCCAGGTAAGTGTTTTAGCCACTGTACCATCTGGGGCAATGAAACCAGAAATCCCCGTATTAGCAGACCTGGCAACCCATGATCTATTCTCTATTGCCCTTAATCTGGCATAATTAAAATGTTGTTTATGTCCTTGTGTATCGTGCCACCAACCATCATTTGTAATTACTCCGATAAAATCAGCTCCTTGCTCAAAATAATCCGTTACATATCCTCCATATATCGACTCATAACAGATTACTGGGGCACAAGATACCTTATCGACGGAGGTAAACACTTCTCTTTCCTTTTGTAATCCGAGTGTTCCTGCAACACCTCCAAGGTCAATTGAAAAATACTTTAAGAATGTTAAAAAACCAGGATAAGGTAGACGCTCCACACCGGGCACTAATTTTGACTTATGATAACATTCAACAGCTTTTGATTGTTCATAATATATTGCACTATTACAAACGTCGTAATACCCAACTTTAGGATGAGATCTTGCAGATGAAGATGCTTCTTTTGCAGTAGGATAAATTTCGAAGGTTGTGGTTCCAGTAACCAATTTAATCTCCAATTCGTTTACCAACATCCGTAACGGCAAGAGTCTTTTATCAAATGCTAATTCTGGCACTACAATAGGACCATGAACCGACGTTTCTGGCCATAACACAAATGTGGTTTTATCCGAAACATTTGCCTTGGTTAAATCAATCAGGTTTTGAACTTGCTGTTCATACGGGATGAAAGTTTCACGATTAAACTCATCCGTTTTAACATTTTTTGAAAATTTCTCGGTGTACGGATCAACATTAGGCTGAACCACCATCACTTCAAAACTTTCCTGTCCTTTTGGCTGATTTACTGGAATTAATAAAGAAACAATTAGCGGAATACACAAGGCCATCACCAATTGAATTATTTTACTTTTCTTTTTCTCACTAATAAAAATTAGAAGTACTAAGATATTAACAACAAGCACCCATAAAGAACCACCAAGCGCTCCTGTCCACTCATACCATTGAACCGCCCAAGGAGCCATGGCAAACACATTACCTACAGTAAGCCACGGCCAAGTAAACTCCCAACTTAAATGTATGTACTCAAAAGTGATCCAATAAATAGGCAATGAAATATATCCTAGTTTATCTCCCATCTTAATTCTTGTCCAATGAAAGGCCATAAAAGGAACCGATTGCAAACCAGCGTTTAGAACAAATGCAGCAACAGATCCACCAGGACTCGCAAACCACACCCACCACGTTGTGATAACATTCCACAAAAGTAATGTTAAATAGGTATACCCAAAGATCTTACGGTTAGAATGCTTTTCATCAAGATTTGAAATAGCTCGCTCCAATAAAAGTAACGGTGCAAAACCGACAAAAGCCAACGGAAATAGTGGAGAAGTTGGCCATGCCAAACTTAAGAGTAATGCCGACAAACCACATAAAATATAGCGGTTCCTAACTTTAGATAAGTCCCAAATCGATTTTTTCGAATCCATGCAATTGTGGGACTACGCCCAGAATGTTTATTTCTTTCCTTCGATAACCACCACAAATTCACCTTTGATGGTTTTCTGCTCAAATATAGACAAAACTTCAGAAACTGGACCTGTGGTTGTTTCTTCAAATTTCTTACTAATTTCTCGAGATACAGAAACTAACCGATCTGGCCCCATAAATTCTTCAATCTGTTTCAACGCTTTTAAAATTCTATGTGGGGATTCGTACAGAACTGTGGTCCGATTTTCAGCCTCAATTTGCTCGAATTTAGTCTTTCTTCCTTTCTTATGAGGCAAGAAACCTTCAAATACAAAACGATCACATGGGATTCCTGACTTTACCAAAGCAGGAACAAATGCCGTAGCACCTGGTAAACATTCAACTTGTATGTCTTTCTCAATTGCCGCTCGTACCAACAAAAATCCAGGATCTGAAATCCCAGGGGTACCCGCGTCTGATACAAGTCCAAACACCTTACCATCTAACATTTGGTTAACAATATTATCTACGATCCTATGTTCGTTGTTAAGATGAAACGGAGATAACGGCGTATTTATCTCATAGTGCTTAAAAAGATTAGAGGAAGTACGAGTGTCTTCTGCTAAAACAACATCTACTTCCTTTAATAATCTTAGTGCTCTTAAAGTAATATCCTCAAGGTTACCTATTGGAGTTGGAATCAAGTAAAGCATTTGACAAAATTACGGAAAGTAATTTATCGTGCTAATATTATCTTCTCTGTTACGGATTCTTCTCCAACTTGAATTTTCACAAAATAAACTCCATTGGGCTGCTGAGTTAAATCTACTTCCCAAAGTAAAGAAGAGTTACCATCATACTCGTTAGTTTCAATTATATCTCCAATTACATTGTAAACGCTTAATTTCACATCATTAGCAGGAATTGAAGAAATGCTAACTAATAATTCGCCTTTCGTCGGATTAGGGTAAATTGTATAGGTAAGATTCTCTTTTTCAATCACACCACTTTTCACACCAACTTCCAAAAATAAGATCTGCTCACATCCAAAATTGTTGGCATCGGTTATGGTTAATTGATAACCGCCTGGCAAAACACCAAATAGGTCCTCTGTATTCACACCGTTAGACCAACTATAAAATAGCAATGGAGGAATTCCTAAACCATTATTAGGCTCAACAGTAAGATCTATTGAACCGTCC
Organism: Cytophagales bacterium; assembly: GCA_020627945.1. Lineage (GTDB taxonomy): Bacteria > Bacteroidota > Bacteroidia > Cytophagales > JAHDFW01 > JAHDFW01. The sequence goes on along the minus strand of JAHDFW010000032.1, from coordinate 11,008 downwards.
ATACACGTACCGCAAGAAGCATCAACTATTACGGTATCGGTAACCGTAAAGGTTACGACATCCTCTATCGTCAATACTGTATCCAACTGACATCCGGAAACATCTGCAATACTCACATTGTAATCTCCTCCAAACAAAGGTCCAATAAACGGACCAAATTGATCTTGGCCTTCCAAATAATATGTATACGGTGCCTGACCACCAGAAACAAAGCTTAAATCAATAAACCCCGATTGCGATCCACAGTAATCTGGTTCAATATTCAAAGCATCGATTACAATTGTGTTTTCTACATAATTCACATCATTTACTCTTATTTCCTGACAACCTCTAACATCTTGTACTGTTACAGTGTAGCTACCTTGGGCTAGTCCCATCAGATCTTGTGAATTAGCTCCAGTATTCCAATTATAAGTATAAGGAGAGACACCTCCCACGACATTCAGATCAATAGATCCATTATCCCCATCACACGATTCATCGATAATATTGGAAGTTATTATAAGGTCCGAAATTTGCCCAACCTCAGCATTCACACTTATAGAACAACCTAAAGAATCTTGGACCGTCACGGTATAATTTCCACTATTAAGACCTATTAAGTTTTGGTTGGTAGTTCCGTTACTCCATTGATAAGTTAAAGGACCTGTACCAGAAGCTACAATCTGAATTTCTCCATCTAAGATACCACAATAGGCCTGATTAATTACGGTATCTATAAATACATCAACGTTTCCTGAATTATTAAGAACCGTACCACTAAAGTCCAAAGTACATCCATTCACATCACTAACCGTACAGAAATATGTCCCAGACTTCAGGTTTGCAATACTCGGGGTATTTTGCCCACTAGTCCAGTTATAAGAAGGAGAAACGGCACCTGTGATAATAGGTGAAATCGCTCCAGAACTATCTCCGCAAGTTTCATTAGTAACAGCTACATCAGTAAGGTTCAATGTTCCTGGGTCGTTTGGCACCACTAAATCACCTGTATTAACAATACAGCCACCATCTGTAATTTGACAAGAATATGTTCCTGCAGCCACTCCAACTAAATCCTCCATACCACTTAAATCACTCCAAACAAATACTGGAGCAGTAGCACCAGAAATAGTTAGATCTATGCTTCCTGCAAGATTACCACATGTTTCAGGGGTAATAACAACATTATCAACCTTAAGACTTCCCGTGGTTGCGGCAACCGTATACATTTGAGATGTAGAACACCCTTGATCCGTAATCGTTATTTCATAATCACCTGCACTTACTCCTGAGATATCCAATGTGTTTTGTCCTGAACTCCAACTATATGTGGGAGAAACTAAACCTGAAACAGTGAGATCTATACTTCCTGAATTAGTATTACAATCATCATCCATAATGACTGCCGATGTTATTTGAATAGCTGGGGCGCTATTATTAACCACGATTGGTCCTACATTTAGTAAACAGCCAAGATTATCTTCTACAATGCAATGGTATGTTCCTGCATTCAAATTGTTAAGGTCTGGTGATGTAGCAAGATTTGACCATGTATATTTATACGGTGTTTGTCCTCCGACAATTGTAATATCAATTGCTCCGTCCGAAGCACCACACACCTCATTAGTTACTTGTACATTATCCAACATAAACGCATTGGTAACATTAAGTACGTTGGCTTCTGCCACTACAGAACATCCATTGGCATCTGTAATTTGACAGCTATAAAAACCTTCCTTAAGCCCTGTTAAATCCTCCGTTGTTTCACCGCTATTCCAGGTGTAATTAACAACCCCTGCTGCTCCTGAAACTATTAGGTTAACCATCCCAGAAGAATCTCCGCACTGCTCATTTGTAACAATTATATTATCTACTGAAAGAGCTCCTGTTGAGTTTAAAACATTTGCATTCACTTCTAGTTGGCATCCAACGCTATCTTGAATAATACATGTATAACCATTTTCAGAAAGACCAATCACATCTTCAGAAGTCGCTCCATTACTCCAGTTAAAGTTTACAAACCCAGTTGCCCCACTTATTGTAAGATCGATAGAACCCAGACCATTTCCACAAGTTTCATCAACAACCGTCACATTCTCTAAAGTTAATAAACCACTTGAATTGTTAATTGTAATGTCCCCAGTAGAAACAGAACATCCATTCTGGTCAGATACAACACAGGAATAAGTTCCTTCTGTCAAATCTATAATACTAGTTGAATTTGCTCCTGTAGACCAACTATAAGTTAAAGGAGCTGATCCTCCCACTACATCTAAACCAATTCTTCCAAGGCCGTTAGCACAAACCTCGTCAAAGGCATCAATATCCACGATGGCTAAATCTCCTCCTGTATTATCAATTTGGTATACTTCAGTATTAATCGTACATCCAGCTGCATCTGTGATCGAACAAGAATAATTACCGGCACTAAGATTAATCAAGTCTTGAGTATTAACCCCATTACTCCAATTATAAACATATCCTCCTGCACCACCTGAAATCGTAATATCTATTGATCCCGTACCATCTCCACAAACCTCATTAAACGCGGAGCCATATGTTTGTTGAAGAGAACCACTATTATTACTAATTGTGTACTGCTCAACTAATTTACAACCGTTAGCATCTGTAATTTCTAAATTATAGGTACCAGCTGCTAAATTTGCTAAGTCCTTTGTTGTAGCTCCATTACCCCATAGATAGGAATATGGTAAAGCTCCTCCTGAAACTGCAATGTTTATTGCGCCAGTTTGGTCTCCACAGTTTTCATCTATTAAGGATACTGAGTTAACAACTAAACCGCTTGTATTATTAACTACGTTAAACGTATCAATTAACTGACATTGATTTATATCTGAAACTGTAAGAATATAAGAACCAGCAGATAAACCGTTAAGATCTTGAGTTGTCACCGAGTTTGACCAAGAGTAATTATAAGGCTGTGTTCCGCCAGCTACAGAGATATCAATACTTCCAGATTGATTACCGCATTGCTCATCTACCACATTGATTCCAGTATACACAAGATCACATATCACTACACATGCAGAAACCTCATTCACTATATTAAATGTAGCAGAATTTGAACATCCCGAAGAATCAGTAACCGTAACTGTGTATTGACCAGCTTGTAAATATTGAGTCAATGCTGTATTATCACCGTTGTTCCAAGAGTAAGAATATGGTCCTCTCCCACCTGTAACACCAACTTCTATAAGTCCATCTTCTTTACCACAACTTTCATTAACTAAATTCACCAACGAAATTCTCAAACTATCGATGCCGAAAACTTCATAAGAAGCTGTTGCTAAGCAACCCGATTCATCAATGGCCTCAACGGAATATATTCCAGGGTTCACATTGGTCAATCCAATAGTAGTATCACCATTAGACCAGGTATAAGAAACATTTCCCGTTGCTCCTCCTACCACTAAATCAACAATGCCAGTAGAAGTATTATAACAAGTCTGATCTGTTGTTGAACCTGTCAACGTAAATGCAGCCAAACTTGATAAACCAAAAGTAGTATCTTCCTTGCATCCATTAAGATCAGTTACAACCAAGTGATAATTTCCAGCAGGAATATTTGTCAAATTTTGAGTGGTAAACTCGCCTAAATTCCATGAATAACCTGCTATTGCAACATCGCCAGTAGCCGTTACGGAAATGGAACCTGTACTATCTCCACATGCTGGTTGTACACCAGATTGAGCAATTGAAATTTTAGATGGAGAACCAATTGTCACTTGGTCCCCTGGTCGATCTGCAGCAAAACTGATACTCCAATCAAAGATATATCCGTTATCTTGTGGCTTTTGATCTTGCACGGATAAAGTCCAAGTTCCGTTTAATTCAGTACCTAGCAACTTAGACAAAGGTTCGTATGATTCGTAGGAACCAGCTGGCAAATAGTTATCATTTAATGTTTTACCTACATTATCAACATAGGAATAAGAATAATTAGATTTTTCAGAAACCATTGTCCCAAACGTTGGAGAGAGCGTAAAACAATAATCATATCCTACTCCTGGAGTAACATCAGAGTTTGCTCCATCCACCTTACCTTTAGCAACAGGTTCTCCTAAATTAGTGTGGTTACCTCCTGGTCGTTCTTTTAAGATCACTTCTGAACCGTTTGGAGCAATCAGTTTTATTTCAAGGTCACCTAAATAGGAGTGTTCCATTTTAGCACAAATGGATTGAAACATAGATATATCATCGAGCGTCTGTCCGGGTGCAAATCCAGTAATATTAATATCACTAGTGTATATATTTCCATTTCCATCTGGTAAAAAAGTAGTATCAGCATCAAATTTTGCCCCAATAACAATGGCTTCTCCACCGCAACCAAATTCATCGTTTACTTTCACTTGATAATTTCCAGGCGGCAATCCTGTTATCAAGGTATCATTGTAAGTATAAAGATCATTTACTACGATTTGCACATTGGTTTGTGCACTATCCAAATGAACAATAATTTGCCCTGTAGAATCCGCAAAACAATTAGCATCTACACCTTCCACAAAATACTCTATTGATTTAGTGTCATCAATAAATAGCATTACGGTTTGAGGATCTGAACATGGCAGCGTACGATACGAAATTTCTACCGTCTCCTGACCTTCATCTAATCCGTCAGCAATTGCTTTAATAATGATAGAAGCTTTCTTTTGTCCTGATGGGATCGTAAAAACTGAATCGATATATTCATAATCCACACCATTAATTGCCGAACCTCCTACCGAAATATATACATCAGTATTAAATGGTCTGGCCTCTTCTAACTCAAAAGTAAAACTAGCATCTGTACAACCTTCAGACGCCGTATTATTCGTGCTTACCGTATTGGAAAAAGCAGTAATTGGTGCTTGAATTAAGCTATTTTCCTCCAACATAACCGCTGAATCAAACATATCATCCTGAGCATCGGCAATCATTAATTTCAGCGTATAAGTTTGACAGGGAATTAAATTCTCTTTTTTAGCAACCATAGGAATAGTAAATCCATCGTATTGGACGGTTGCTCCGTTGTCGTTATCAATATAATACTGCCAATAATTTACCGCATTAATAGTATTAATAGAAACTGGATCTGTGGTATTCGGAACGAGCGCAATATTCTCCTCTCCTACAATTCCTGGTCCACTAATAAAAAAAGTAAACACATCGTTAATTCCACCGTTTGGCGGAGCAAACTCTGGGTATTCTTCGGATGCAAATACATAATTGAATTCTATAGCATCTGACTGGACTTGAAAATCAAACTGAAGAATTACAGCATCCATAGTATTCGTTTGGGCAATAGAATCAAGAATTGGATCCCCCGGCAAATTAAAAGAACCTGAAACATCATCTTGATTATTTGGACCCGCTGCATTTTGAATGTTACCAGTGGATAAAATCACTCCCGAATTAACTCCAACATTAGAGTTAACACCATTAAATGTTCCATATGCTGAAGCATTTCCAGTTATAGAAGCATTGGTAATTGTAATGTTTGAACTGGCCAGGATCTCTGCCAATTGTTGGGCTGTGAAACCCGAATTAGTTGTAATTTGGGAATTACAACATAAAGACAATAGACATACTATTGCCAATAAAGTCAACTTTTTCATAACATATTAAAACTAGGATCGGTAAGTTATAAAAAAAATTAACACAGCGTCAATAATTACCTGTAAATTATTCATTTACAAGACTTAAGGGATAACTAACAATAACTAGTAAGTCTTTGTAATAGACTCGGGAGTGGTAATTATAAAATCAGCTTTCCCTTTCTCTTCTTCATTCAAACTGTCAACATTTTCTTGCTCAGTTGTGGAGATTGTAACAATTTTCAAATTAGGATTAGCTTGTTTTAAGTAGTAATAGATGCTTTCGAAATTATCTGAATGGTAAGCTCCATTGTAATGCACGAATAACTGTCCTTCTGTTCTATTTTTCGTGATAAAGTGTGCCATGGTCGCATCTTTGGAAGCTTGGGCTTCAGCCATTTGAGGTGGCGTTTGTTCGCCGTGCCCCATATCCATTTCAATAAACATTTTATAGCACTTTAATTCCATGTTAACATTCAGAGGTAATGGCATCATATACAGCTTTGCTTCAGTCGATAGATTAGCAAGTTCTGCTTTTCCCTTTCGCGCAATAAGGTTGGCATACCTCCTTGGAATATTAGTTGCTACAAACTTTAATTTATTCTCTTTGGCGAACTCTATTAGAGGTTTATAGTCCGTTGAGTAATTGTTCCACATTTTTGCCTCAGCGGTAAGGTGTTTATGCTTAATAGTTCCTGAAAGGTATTCATTCAAAATAATTTGATCGTCTGTCTCAAACATTTCAGCACCTAAGACTAATTTGTTACCCACAGCCCCATATAAATCTTTAGCGACTTCAAATTCTAACCAATGACAGATGGAGTTATTATGTAGCTCACCAAACAAAACGACATCGGCCTCTTGCAACTGTTTTAACATCTTGTCATACTTAACGGATTTACCATTTTTATCGAAGATGGCGTATGCTTCTTTTTGAGCAGTAGCGGTTAATGAAAGTGCACAAATAAGTAGTAAAAGACTCCAAGTCTTTAGGAAGGATTTAATCATGTTCGGGAGTTAATTTTATGAGATAGAATCCGAAACGCAAACCTGTTTACAGATTCCTCCAATAGGTGGGTTAAACTTGCACACTGTTGTATGAACTGCTTTAATGCCTGGAAACTGATCTTTAACCTTAACATTGATGTTATAGACTATATGTTCTAAAAGCTTAGATCTCTTATAAATTTCAGCTTCTGCAATAGCGTACAATTTCTCATAATTAACAGTTTCAGACAATTTATCTTCTTCAGCCGCAGTATTAAAGTCCACTTCGACATGCAAACTAACTGAGTACTTATTTCCTATTTTACGCTCTTCCTCATAATATCCATTATGAGCAAAAAACTCCATGTTGTCTAATTTTATTAATCCCATGATTTCGTTAATTGGTTATTTCTCCTGTTAAGCGTCTGCTATTTCGTCAAAAAAAGATCCTCCTCCCTGTGGTTTAGTATTTGCAGGTTTTTCTTGTGGAGTATCATCAATTTCGGGTTCAGATTCATTTGTGTCTTCCTCAACGTGCGCCCTAAACGTATTTTCAACTTTAGACTCTACATAAGGTTCAGAAGTTTCTGTTGAAGTTTCGTTCGAAATTACATTTTCCACTGGAGTCTCTTGATAACCTGGAGTTTCTTCCACGCTAGGCTCTTCAGCAGGTGTTGAAAACTTATGTACCCCTTCCTCAGGTTCTATTCGCGGAACATCCATACTCATAAGAGGCTGATTACGAAGTTCACTGGAGACATTCTGAGCACGCTCCTTAATGAAGCTTAAGTCCTTTTTTTCGTCCGAAACTTTATTCAACCTTTCAAGAGTTTCATTAGCAAGCACCTTTATTTCTCTCAACAATGTATCTTTTTGACTTTCGAGAGAACGATATTCTTGTTCCATTCCTCGAATTTCATCTTCCATTAAAGCTATTACGCGATCGGATTTATTCTGGGCATCATTATACAACTGCTCGGCCTTAAACTTAGTTTCCTTCATTAGGAGTTCAGCTGACCTGTTGGCTTGTTCAACCATATTAGCACCTGTGGTTTCAGCAGTTTTCAAGGTTTTGAATAATGAATCTTCTACCTCTCTAAGCTTTTGAACTTCCTTCTCTGCTTGATCAAGTTTTAGTTTCAACTCTTTATTGTCTGAAACCATCTTTTCCCAGGCCTGAGATAGGGCTAGCAAGAATGCTGATACCTCATCTTTGTTGTATCCTCTAAATTCTTTTTCAAATGATTTTTGTCTTATTTCTAGCGCTGTTATCTTCATTCCTGTTTATAGTATTAAACGAAAATAAGTTTTTATGTTATTCCGCGCAAATAATTGGACAAAATGTCCCAATAATTAAATTTGTAGCAGTATATTGCTTTTTGTAATTTAAACAAATTTACTACTAATTCGATGCCTATATTCGATCGGTTTCAATATCAGGATTGCTCCATATTGGTTTGGAAAATTGAAGAATCTCTTGAAGAACTAAAAGACGCTTTTTCTTATTACACAGAAGAAAAAATTGATTTAAGTTATATTAAGAAGGACGACATGCGCATTCAAAAAATGGCCTCCAGACTGGTTTCAGCAACTCTTTTTGGGGAAAACGGACTTGACTATGACGACATTGAAAAGGACGAAGTAGGCAAACCTCGTATCACAAATTGTGACTATCATTTCTCTGTCAGTCATACTGATGGTTGGGCTGCAGCAATCATAGGTTTAAGCGCCGTTGGAATTGACGTAGAATTATTTACTCCGAAAATTGAAAGAATAAAAAATAAGTTTTGTAACCAGGTAGAACTTACACAAAACGGAGAACTCAAAGATTTAGTAAGAATTTGGGGAGCAAAAGAATCTATGTATAAAGCATATGGAAAGCGCAAAGTTCTTTTTGCTGAGGAAATGGCTGTAGATGATAAGAAAGGGGTGCTCAAAAAAAATGGAATAACACATCATTTCGATGTGCATTCCAAAATCTATGAAGACGAGATTGTTCTCGTTTTTGCTAAAGAACTATACAGAGAATGATTCTCCGCATCCACATGTATCAGTTGCATTAGGATTGTTGAATATAAACCCTCTCGCATCCAATCCATCTTTAAAATCGATTTCCATACCTAAAAGGTACATCCCATGCTTACGGTCCATTACGATTCTAACTCCTTCAAATTCAAACTCGTCATCCGCATCTTTTTTCTTATCAAACCCAAGAACATAAGTCATTCCTGAGCATCCCCCACCGTCAATTCCAACTCTTAATGCATACTCTGCTGGTACTTCCTTATCCTGTAAGATTTTTTTAATCTCAGTTAAAGCCGTCGGTGTTATATTTAATGGTTGTGTAGTAACTGCCATTTCTGTTTATTTAATTTTAAATTTAAATCAAGGTTAAAACCCAAGATTCGATTACAAAGATAATCATTATTTATAATCAATCTAAATAAGGCTGTAATGATAACGAAGAAAGTCGACAAATGGTTTCAAATTCCACACATTTTTATCATTAATCATTCAAGGACTTCTGTTTGATCTTAGTTCTTTTTCTTAAATAAAAAAAACCGTAAATGAGCGCCGCAATGCCTCCGAGATAACTTCCATTATGAATACTTCCTACTAACATGAAGTCTAACGCTTCGTATGGTTCTATAGCTTGATATCTACCTGCTATTATCATTGGCCAATCTCTTGTTAAATACTTAACAATTAAAAAAAACACTCCACCCAAAACACCTCCTATAAAAGTAATAATGAACATTCTTAAAATAGCATTCTTTCCAATTCGCAGTTCTTCAACTTTTCTAATCCAATAAAACAAGCCTAACATTAAACCAATAGGAATTCCTGTCCACCAAGTAGCCATCCAACCTACTAATGCAGCCGCAATCCTATCTCCAAATATTGGTTCTGGATATATTTCAGTTGCTAATCCGAATTGAAAGAACTTAAACTTAGTAAAATAAGCTTCCGAAATCGAATACGTAATTTGATCATGAACAACCCCGTAAGTTCCTGCTATAAAAGGCAGAATTAAGACCAATAACAACGCATACTTATGGTGTTGACGCATTTTAGAAAGTCACTGTATCATGCACTTTTGTGGTCAATGCATCGTTGATTTCACCTGGTGTATTTTGAGTCATTACAGACCATTGAGAAAATGTATCCGAGATAATTTGCATTTTAAAACTGAGTGGTTTCCCTTGCAATTCGTAAGAACCTACTGCCATTAATGCTTTAATTCTTCCGCCATACTCTCTTGGCTCAACTTTGTATTTCAAATTCTTAACCATTGGATTATTCTGAAGGTTTTGAATTGCACCGTCCATCCCCGTCTTAACTTTATACTCAATCTCAATTTTATACTTTATGTAGTTTACCATTATCTGCATAAAATTCTCCTGATTACCATTATTATAATCAAGGGTCTTCATTTTCTCCATGGTAGCTTGATAATTTGGATCGACAGGTATTGTAATTTCATTCAAATCATAGGGGGACTTAATAGTCATCACTGGCTCACCCACTTGGTACATTGACCACAGCTCCACATTCTGGTTCTCAGGCAACTCATTCAATTTCTGATTTTCAGCAACCTCTTTTTTGTCAGTTTCTACTTCTTCGGTCTTGTCCGTGCTATTACACCCCACCAGACATAGAGTTGCTATTATCATTATTGGAATAATTCGCGTCATCGATTTCTTAAATATTTGCATCTGTAATTTCCGTTTAGCTATTGGTTACTTATATGATCATCCCAAAAATAGTGTTTTTATAGATGGGATAAAACTTGTACTAAAATTTAGCTTTTTCAAACTGATATAAAACATGTGCTGCTTCCTTAAGGGTTTTACCAAAAGTAATAATTCCGTCTTCATGCCCAGCCATGGCAAGAATTTTCTTTTCAGCTAGCTGTTCTTCTTTAAACAAACGATGAATTTCTTGTGCCATTTCGGGAGTACCGTATGGTACATCTTCCCTAGTGGTTGGAATTCTCCACATTAATTTTTCCCAAATAGATTTATTGTGAATGTGAATTACGGCATTAATTTCAATTGGATCATTTTCATAAATCACTGCATGGGTCATAGTTTCAGAAGAAGCATTAAGCGGCCCAATACAATCGACAGAGTTTGCAGAAACATCATAGTTCACAATAGAAGTAAAATGCATAGGTTCAAGTTGATCTAGGTGTCCTGTCTGAGTTCCCGAAATAATAAAACCTTGATCATCAGAGATACTAATATTTCCAAATCCTACTTGATAAAGCTCATCAAATCCTATCCAATTTTTAAGATACATTTCTCGTCTCCAATGAATAAGCTGATCTAACTTATCATGAGTAGGTATAGTTTCATCAAGCTTACGACAATTAAACTTGATGTAACCTTCGTCGATATATGAATTTTGATCTGCCAATTTAGATTATGCTTTTTCTGGAAACA
>JAHDFW010000224.1 GCA_020627945.1 Cytophagales bacterium | reverse complement strand
CAAAATGGTGATGAAACTGGCGTTGACTGTGGAGGAACTAGTTGTGAAGATTGTCCATTTGCCGATAACCTGAATTTTGACGGTATTGATGACTATGTTGAAATTAGTGCCAATACCTATCAGTTTACGGATACCTACACCATTGAATTTTGGGTGAATAGAGCAGCAGGTAACAATGGCCGTATTATGGATCAGGGTGTCCCTGGTGGTGCAGGCCCTATTTTAGACCTTGCGGGTGGTATTCGATTTATCTCTTCTGGAGGTCCCAATTTGTTTATTTTATCCTCTACCACTCCTGTACCGGCTGATACTTGGTCGCATGTTGCTATAGTTATAGATGGTGCTGCTTTAGAAGGCAGAATTTATTTGAATGGCCTCCAAGTTGGTACCAAAGCCCTTACAGGACCTACCGATCCCTCTTCCAATACTTTAGCCTTAGGCGCTACGCTCGGAGGTGCTAGTCCTAGTGATTTTTTCAAAGGGAATATGGACGAATTTCGTGTTTGGGATAGACCTTTGACCGAAGAAGAAATACAGGCAAGCATGAATTGTGAGCTAAGTGGTTCCGAAGCTCGCCTAGAAATCTATTACCCTTTTAATCAAGGCATAGCACAAGGAGACAATCCCACAGAAACCACGCTAGTCGATGCTAGTCCCAACGGCGTCAATGGTTCCTTAAATGGTTTTAACTTAATGGGACCTACCTCCAACTGGGATGGAAATAGCCCCGTCCCTGTAGGTACCACTTGTAATCCTTTTCCTAACTGCTACGATGGCATCCAAAATGGTGATGAAACTGGCGTTGACTGTGGAGGAACTAGTTGTGAAGATTGTCAGCTAATCATTGATATTCAAGCTTTGCTAGAAGGCCCTGGCGCAGGCTCAACCCTCATGCAAGATAATATTAGAGTGGCCGGAAATATACCACTTACCGAGCCTTATGGCATAAATGGTGAAACAATAGAAAGTAATTTACTATTAATTACTGGGGAAACCGCCGTTGTTGATTGGATCGTGATAGAACTTCGTGATAGCAGCGATCCTAATATAATAATAGCGTCCCGTGCTGCCTTAATCTTACGAAATAGTAATGTGGTAGATACTGATGGAAATTCACCCGTCCAATTTGAAGGAATAACACCTGACAACTACTATTTATTACTTCGACACCGCAACCATATTCCAGTTATGACTGCTCAAGCAATTCCTATAAGCACTACCAGTAACCCTATAATAGATTTTTCTGATGGAAATACGCTTATATCAGGAAATAATGGACGTAAAAACATTAATGACATCTATTATCTATGGGCTGGAGATGCAAATGGTGAATTCAATATTAATGCTGCCGATAGGGCAATAACTTGGAATGAACGGAATACGAGTGGCTATATTGATGCTGATGTAAATATGGACGGCTCTTGTAATGCAGCCGACCGAGCAATAACTTGGAATAACCGGAATCGGAGTTTTACTACTCCATAAAATTCATTTTATAGAGTCCAATCTTGATTCTATATTGAAGTAAGTATTTGGGCTATACCTTGTTTAAAGTGGAGGGAATAGAGTAGAAATAGTTTTAGGTTTTCTTTAAGAAAATCAGTGGTTATGCAGCATCTCAATAGCTGTCACAGATTCTACTCTATCCCTTCTACTATGATAGCGGCTTTGCCGCCCTGCGACATTTAAGGAAATAAACGAAATCTTGAACAAAATCAGTTTGACTACTTTGCTAGATTCAAACCAATCACAGTAGACTTACAGCAAATAGAACAATGCTCTACATTATTCAAGTCATTAATTACACAACTTACGTTTCAACAACAACTTATGCCAACTTATTATCGTATTCGCAATAGACATAGCGGAAAAGTCCTAACCGCCCAAATTCCAGAAGTAGGAACCCAAATAGTTCAATGGGATCCAACATTAATTTGGTCACAAATATTTGAAATTAGGGATTCGCAGATATACCTAAAAGATTATAACCTTATACTTGCAGCAGATCAGACAGGTATAAGTAATGGACGCAAACTCATCCTAGATGATCCAGGCTCATTAGAACGACACAAAGTATCTAAATCAACAATTGAGGGAACGAAATATGTAAAATTCAAGATAGAAGGAGGGATTTTCTCTGTAGAAGAATCCCGAACAGATAACCAGGCTAAACTCGTTCTTTGGTCCGATTTTGGGACACATTGGAATCAGCATTGGGAGCTTGTAGAAGCACATGATCATAATATGCATCCTGATGAGGTCGATGACAATGCATTAGAATAAGGCAAAATTTGCCAATGAATTAAATTATTCATTTCCAGCATCTTCATTTCGCAAAAAATGTTCATAGAAGGGTTCTATGACTATTCTATGAACATTTTTAAATACTAGCCTATAGCTGTAAATCCGTATAGACCTTCGAAAATCTAACCATCATCGGTTTAAGCCGACGTCCCGTGGTGCTGTTCTTCTGTTAAAAACTTTCCGCCTACTTTTTCAAAAAAGGCAAAAACAATTCTACAATAAAAGAAGGTGGTTTTTCAAAACGTTCCAATTTTGTTAAGGTCTTCGCATATAATGATTTCCTTTCTTCCTCATCTACGATCTTTAAACGACGATTAAGACAGTTGACGATGATACGCTCCTCTTCCCCGTACATTTTCAAGTCTTTGAGATAACGTTGTAATTTTTGAATGACGGAATGAGCAAGAGAGTGATGAGCAAGATGAAGATGCCGTATAGCTTCCAACATCATTATAGAAGAACGTATGGCGATCACAAATTTTTTGTCCCGGAAGATATTGAAGAATTGAGTGATCCATTTTTCTGCTTCCTCCCATTCATCAGCTAAAGTCAAATTGTGTATCAGATAGCAGTAGGTATAAGCATCATTGTGTAAAACAGGAGAACTCGTAGCTTGGGTTAACAATTTTGAGATTTCCGGCAACAACCTTAATGCTTTTTTATACTCTGTACTCACAGAATAAAGCATAAGCCAACGTTGAACACACGTATGACGATGGCTCATAAGTTCCCATTTATCAAAAAGAGGCGTATGTAGTGATGGGATTTTTTCATAGGCAATAATCGATTTTTCAGCCTCTTCAAATTGATAATCATAGATTAAGCTCGTAATTAAATTGAGGTGCGTATTCAAATAGGTTTGTATACGAGGTGCTAAGAATATCGGCTTCTCTTCAAAAAGCAGCAAAATATTTTTAAAATCTTGGATGCTTTGTTTTCGATTTCCATCCAAATTAAAGGTATTTTTTATCTGGTAAAACAATAGTTTGGCCAAGGTAGATTGTGCCATTTCAGGATTAGCCATTAAGGGATTGTCCAGCAATTCTTTGGCCTGTGCTAATAAAGATTCCTCTATTTTTTGACTATAACGACGATGCAGCGTGTGCGCTTTTTGGGCTAAGTTTTCATACTCTTGGTAATTGAGTAATTTTTTTAAAGCAATAAGATTTTCTGTTTGTATTTTAGTACGCTCTTCCTCATAGGCCTTACCTGTTTTTTCGGCTTTTAGAATTGCCGTATGCAAACGATTGAACTTGACCAACTCCAAGAAGGACTCCGAGGCACTGGCTTCTTTTTTTGCACTGACAACTAGTTTTTTAGCTTCTTTTATGAGTTTTTTATCCAACAATATTTTTGCTTGTTTGTAAACATCTAATAAATTTATCGTAGCCTTTTCTGCATAATGAAAATCACACAATGCACGTACTAATGAAAAGACTGCTTTTGTAAAATCCGAGTTGCTTCGTAAGTTTTTCACCTATCTTTTGTTTTAATTTCTTTTCATCGGCTTTTTTCGCTGAATCCAAAGCTTCGAATAAGACCACATAATTAGAATTGTCTTTGTGCATACTCAAGTACTTTCGTACATGTCGTTTTTCCTTTTTATCTAAGCTTTTGACTAGTGTATAAAGCGATGTTGATGTCTTCATATATTGTAGCGTTTTGATTCTCTTCTCACAAAAGTAAGATTTACTAGGTTTTTGCGACTATATTTCATAGATAATTAAATCGTTGTAATTCAAAGTTTAATTTAATTTTACATCCAAAAAACAAAGTCACAAAACCCTATAATTCAACCCCTTAAGCGACAACAACATTCATCCTCATGGGTTCTAGTTCTAATAATTGAAGACAATTAGATTAAAAATATAACCAAAAACATTTTAGTCACAAAAAACTTTTTTTCTTTAGTTTTTTTCGAACATAATGCCATTTTATCTAACTACATAAACATACTTTAGGAACCACATCGTGACGGCCATTTTGTCTGTTTCGTTCTTTCATAATTTACAAATCTGCTATATCGAATAGACAACCTCGTTCTTGACACCTCTCCCCTATTTTTGTAGCACAGAATAAAAATTATCGGTCACTAACGACCTTCAATTTTGCAAAAACACATTAATGTACAACTTTCTAACATTTTTAGACCTCTGAAACCCATAACAAATACATAAACACATAAAAACACACCTACATTAACCCCTTTTTTTACAGACACTTAATACAGAAATATCATTTTATCATGTTTTTTCAACTCTAATAATGTACAATTTTTAGTCTTATGATAACTAAAT
>JAHDFW010000223.1 GCA_020627945.1 Cytophagales bacterium | reverse complement strand
AACTTATTGCTGTGGCGGTAGTCTTTTGCCCATTCTACTTCATTCTCGATTCATCCGATGTAGTACAATATATTCCTGCGCTTTTAGCATTGGCTTTAATCACAACAAGTATTGGACACACTCTATTTTTAAGAAGTCTTAGTAAATTCTCGACCATCACAGCTAGTATTGTAAGTTGTGCGCAACCTGTATATGGAATAATAATAGGAATGATTGTCCTTCAAGAATTTCCTGAACCAAGAACCTATATAGGTGGGGGAATAATTATTTTAACGGTAATTGCAGAGAGTTGGAGGATGTATCGATACTCAAACAAAAATTAGGTATTAGCCATTTATCTATATACTTTCGGTAAACTTAACCTTACTTAATTGAGAAAACACCCCTTAATCGTATTCACCATTGTGATGTTTGTCATCACTGGTTTTTGCTCTGCTCAAAATGGATATGACATCTGTTTGGAAACATTTGCATCTACTAAAACTATCAATACAGTTTCTTACACTATGACCAAAAAGGAACGTGTAGATGGTAAAATGATTGAGCAATGCTCTAGTACAAAACTTCGAGTCAATCCATTACAGGTTTATATCCGCCAAAAGGCTCCAAATGATGGTTTAGAAGTTTTATATAAAAAAGGCACAAACGAGAATAAAGCTCTCATCAATCCAAACGGGTTTCCATGGATGAACATTAGCATGAATCCAATGTCTTCTACCATGCGAAAAAACCAGCATCACACCCTATTTGATTCAGGATTTGGTCTATTCATTTCGATTCTAGAATATCTTTTTGAAAAATACGGAGATGAAACACCTTCGATGGTAAGTATAGAAAAATCAGCCGTTTGGGACGGAAATGATTGCTGGGTGATCAACTTCAAGAACAAGTTTTATAAAATCATTGATTATAAGGTAAAAAAAGGTGAAACCATACTTGATATCGCAAACAAATTTAAACTCAGCGAATTTTCAATTCTAGAAATGAATGACGATGTTGACGATTATGAAGACGTGAAAGAAGGTCAGGTAATTAAAATTCCGAATGACTATTCGCCTGCAATGACCCTTTATATAGATAAAGTGCGTAAAATACCATTAACGATCGAAGTGAAAGACCTTGATGGGCTTTACGAAAAATATGAATATACAGATGTTAAACTTAACCCATCTTTTTCACTTGAAGATTTTTCCAAGGATAATAAATCATACGGTTTTTAATAATCCAGCATTCCAATAGCGACTTAAACTTCTTCTAAATATTGACAAATTCGTTATCTTCGGGGCCTCATCCGAAATTGGAATTTAGATCAATATGAATATCAACAATTTAGAACCAAAAGCCGTTTGGAAGAATTTTTCTAACCTAAACGCAGTACCAAGACCATCGAAGCAAGAAGAACGCGTAATTGCATTCATGAAAAAATTCGGAGCAGATCTTAATTTTGAAACTTACGAAGATCCTGCAGGTAATGTTATCATAAAAAAACCTGCCACTTCTGGAATGGAAGATCGTCAAACCGTGATTCTTCAGTCCCATTTAGATATGGTACATCAAAAAAATTCTGATACTGTATTTGATTTTAATACTCAAGGTATTGAAATGCTAATAGACGGTGACTGGGTAACCGCCAATGGAACGACACTTGGTGCTGATAATGGTATGGGAGTTGCTGCAATTATGGCTTTATTGGAAAGCACAGATATTGCTCACCCTGCGTTAGAAGCTCTTTTCACTATTGATGAAGAGGCAGGAATGACCGGTGCTATGAATTTAGAAAAAGGCATCTTAGAAGGTACTATCTTACTGAACCTTGACACCGAAGACGACGATGAATATTCTATAGGTTGTGCAGGTGGGATAGATACAAATACTAATTACTCTTACACGGAAGAAGCTTGTAATTCTGGTGCCCAAGCATATAAAATTAGCGTTACTGGATTAAAAGGAGGACATTCAGGAATGGATATTATCCTTGAACGAGGGAATGCTAACAAAATCATGAATCGACTTATGGCTAATTGCGAAGAATATAATCTTCAAATAGCTGAAATTGATGGGGGAAGTTTGCGTAACGCAATTCCAAGAGAATCATTTGCTACCATAACGGTTAACAACGAATCATACTTGGTTGAGTTTGAAAAAAGAGCAAAAGAAATAAAAGCAGAATTATCTATCCAAGATCCAGATGTTAACATCGAAATTGAAACCACAGATAAACCAAACAAAGTAGTTAGTTTGAAGGACACGGCTGCAATTACTAATGTTTTAGGTGCAGTCTATAATGGAGTATTTGCAATGAGTCAATCCATTAAAGGATTGGTAGAAACATCTTCATCCTTGGCAAGAGTTATTGTGAAAGATGGAGAATTCAAAACTCAAAGTTTGCAACGTAGTTCTGTAGAATCTGGTAAAATGGCAATAGCACATACGGTAGGTGCTGCATTTAAATCGATTGGTTGTGAAGTTGTTCATGATGGATCTTATCCTGGTTGGGAGCCAAATCCAAATTCTAAAATTCTTACCGCAATGGTTGATAAGTATAAATCACTCTTTGGTGAGGAACCTAAAGTAGCAGCCTGCCATGCGGGACTTGAGTGCGGTATTTTAGGAGAACGCTACCCTGGCTTGGACATGATTTCATTTGGTCCTACAATTAAAAACCCTCATTCGCCAGATGAGAAAGTTCATATTGGTTCAGTTGAAAAATTCTGGAAGTTGTTAATCGACGTGATTCAAGACATTCCTAAAAAATAGATAAAAAGAAGGCTGTCTCAAACATATGAGACAGCCTCTTCTTTTCAAGAATAATTAACTCTGAATAACATCCGTTACTAACACTGTACAAGTTCCATTAGTTAAACTTTTACTTACGTTGAACTTAATAAGAACCATTGCTCCATTAGCATCCGTCATAGTAACACTACCTGATGCGTACAAAAATGGAGAATTGTAAACTTCATAAATCGTAAGATCAGATTGAATTTCATATCCTTGGCTTTTGAAAGATTTAATTTGTTCTGAAACGGCAGTATTACCATTTAAAATTCGATTAATGTTACACGCTTGTGTGGTTGCAACCATAGCTACTACGGCAACTACCATAAATAAAAATTTCTTCATTGTTTATTTAAATTAGTGAATTGTGAAATTGTTAGTCAATTCTGTAGAAAATCTTTGATTCAATCTCTTCAATGATCATTCTTCAAGGATTTACAATCCCTTGATTTAAATTGACAATAAAAAAAAGGCCCGAAAATAACGTCAGGACTTTACTGTAAAATGGTAGTCAAAGAAAATTACCCCAGTATTTTGAAAAAGTTAAATTTGAGTTAGGAATAATTATTGTTAATTGTGGAGAAACATGATTTATATGAATAAATTAAATGTACTTCTTATCACCGCATTAACTGCGGTTCTGCTTAGTTGTTCCGATAATTCTAAAAATCAAAATGAAGAAGAGCCAAAACTCATTGAGTCAGTAAATGCTCAAATTGAAAGTCCAGAAGACTCTACTTCGAAACAGGATTTACCAAAGCCTAACCTCATAAAAGAAAAGACCGATACCATTATATCCACCTTTATTCATGCTGATGACAATAAATTTACTATTAAAGTAATGGAATTTAGTACAGGTGACATTCGTTATCATTGTTGGAACAAACCTAATGAAATTACTAACGAACCTAATTTAATCTTAAAGAATGGGAATCGAGATTTTTTTGGTTCCCAAGGCGGACAAGGCTTTACTTTTTTAAATGATCCATATAAATATGAAATCCGACATGTATTAATGGCTGAGACAGATGATCGTGTAGGGATATTCCTAAGCGTATATAAAAATGATACGATTATACTAAAATCAAAACTACTAGAAGTTGAAAATTTGACGGCCCAAAATTATACTGTTCATAACACTCAAAAGCTTAAAACTATTCTAAGTTTTTGTAACATGAGTTGGGATAGTTTATACAGTTCTAGTGATATTAGAAAAGGATATGTAGATAATGTGGGAATAAGAGGTAGATATGGAATGCTTAATAACACCTTGGGGATTTCTGTCTTAGAATTGTTGTTCGAAGAAGATGTATTTATAAGTGGACCTCATAAAAATGGTATGAACTACGAAAGTGACACTTTGGGGAGATACAATCCAAAGTTTATCGCTAAAATTTCCAAGGAACTCCAAGAAGTTTTTAAAGACAAAGAATTTATAAAAAGCACACAAAACCTATACGATAAACAATTAAAAAACTACTTACGTACATATTACATTAGTTATCCTATAGCGGCTAACCAAAGCAAATACATTTATAATTATGAACAAGAAGCATTTAGAGAATTTGCAGAAGGAATAGAAAAAGAGGGATATAACATTTACGAAGGATTCACTTGCCCTGGTTTTTGGGTAAGAAGAAGTATAGATGGGACTTCAAACGATTTTTTCAGGTTATTAAAACTTGTTATGAGTTCTTACGACAACGATTTTTTACTTAATAATAGGATAGAAGAAATTAAACGACCCGATATTTTCGATGATTATGTTCAACCTGTAGCAGATTATGAAGGTTGTAGCTATTAATTTAGGGGCTAACCATTAAGAAGTAGAAGAGATAAATTCAACCAACTTAAAACGCCTTGTATACTAAGAGGTTAAGTACACTTGCCCTCTCTTCTGTTTATGCATTCACAAAGATCTTAATAAGTCCGATCAATTTTTAACGGGAGGAAT
>JAHDFW010000031.1 GCA_020627945.1 Cytophagales bacterium | reverse complement strand
GTGACCATATTTAGCAAGGATTTTCTTACGTTTTGGCTTCATTGTAGGAGTAAGTTCTCCCGCTTCAATTGTGAATAAAGCTGGTAATATTTCAAACTTCTTAATTTTCTCAAACTTCGCGAGACCTCCATTCACTTTTTCTACCTCATCCCTAATTTTCTTAACCACTCGATCGTTCTGCACCATCTCTGCATCAGTTGTGTAAGCTATCCCTTTGTCTTTACACCAATCTTTCAAGCTATCAAAAGATGGAACAATAAATGCACCTGGGAACTTTTGATTTTCCCCTATCACCATTACTTGTTCAATAACAATCGATTCTTTTAAGGAATTTTCAATTTGCTGCGGAGCAATATATTTACCTCCAGAAGTTTTAAATATTTCTTTCTTACGATCCGTAATCTTAAGGAACTTTCCTTCCACAAACTCTCCTATATCTCCAGTATGGAACCACCCTTCTGAATCAATTACTTCACTGGTAGCTTGCTCATTTTTATAATAACCTTGCATCACGTTGTCACCTTTTGCAAGAATTTCCCCGTCTTCCGCAATTTTAACTGTAACGCCTGGAACCACAGGTCCAACTGTACCTACTCGATACTCATCTAAGTTAAATCTATTCACGGCAAGTACTGGAGAGGTTTCTGTAAGCCCATAACCTTCCATAACGCGAATTTCAGCGGCATTAAATACTCTAGCTAGTCTTGGTTGCAATGCAGCACTTCCAGAAACAATCACTTCTGCACGTCCTCCCAATGCTTCTCTCCATTTGCTGAAGATTATTTTATTAGCCCATTTTAATTGCCAATGATACCACCCTCCAAGATTTTGAGTATGATCATATTTCAATCCAAGGTTTAGAGCCCAAAAGAACAATCGCTTCTTGATTCCTGTTAATTCTAACCCTTTCATGTATATTTTATCATATACCTTTTCTAATAATCGAGGTACGGTAGTAAATACATGAGGTCTGACTTCCTTAAGGTTTTCTCCAATTGTTTCTAAACTTTCTGCATAATATACTGATACACCTACGCTCATATACAAGTAGGTAATCATTCTTTCATAAATATGACAAAGAGGTAAGAAGCTTAACGCTGTACTTGTATCATCTACAGGCACCAATGGCATGGAAGATTTAACATTCGCAAGTATATTTTTATGAGTTAGCATAACTCCTTTCGGATTACCTGTTGTACCAGAGGTATATATCAACGTGGCCAAATCATCTCCAGATACAGCCGCTTTTAGTTCTTCCAATTTAGCATCATCCCCTTCTTTACCCATCTCTACAATTTCCATCCAATGTTTTACTCCATCCAATTTCTCTATAGAATAGATGGTAGGGCTAGAAGCTACATTTGCTATTACAGGTGCTACTTTATTATATAACTCCTCACCTTCCACAAAAATCAATTTAACTTCTGCGTTGTTCAGAATATATTCGTAATCCTCTGGTGTAATATTAGGATAAATCGGTACGTCTACCGCACCAATTTGCAATGTCCCCAAATCTATAAACATCCATTCTGGCCTATTAGTTGAGATTATAGCTAACTTACTATCTTTCCCTAATCCAAGCTTAACAAGACCCTTGCTAAAAGAGTCAACAATTTGTAAGGTATCAGAAGTCGAATATTCTTTCCACGAACCATCTACTTCTTTTGAAGCAAACATGTCAGGCTGTTCATATTTTTCTAATTGGTAACGGGGTATATCAAAGAGTCTTTCCATCAAATCAATTCAATCTAGATATTAATATTTAAAGAAGACAACCTAAAAGCATAGGTCATCATAAAGTTGCTCAAACTATTAAAAATAATAATTAGAACAAAGTAAATTTAAAGCAAAAGGGTGAGAACTATTGCGTTTTAGCCAATATTCTTTTTTGCCAAATTAAAATAATTCCAACGGCAATAAATATTGCGGAATCAGCTACATTAAAGATAGGCCATAAATTAAGGTACGTTCCTCCCCACATAGGAACCCAATTAGGAACGAAGCAATCGCAGATATCAACATAAATCATGTCGATAACTCTTCCATGAAACCAAGCAGTGGGCGCATCAGGTATCATATTACCATCTAATAGTACACCATAAAACGTCCCATCAATCGCATTTCCAATAGCTCCCCCCAAGATCATTCCCATACATATCAGCAATGCGTTTGAGTATTTCTTCTGGTAAAAATCTTTAATAAAGTATATAATACCAGCAATTGCTCCTAACCTAAACAGGCTGAGAGCCAATTTACCATATTCCCAATTCCACTGTGCCCCAAAAGCCATCCCAGGATTCAAAATATAATAGATCTTCAACCAATCGTCGAAGAGAACTATTTGACCTGGAGAATGCATTTCCATATTGAAATGAACAATCAATTTTGTAACATGGTCAATTATTACAACAATAAGGGCAATGATGTAGTACTTGCGTAATTTCATAATGTCTTTCCTAACTTATCGGTTTTCTATAACAAAACACGATTCCAAAAGTAGCTAATATTTTCTGAATATGTTTGCTTAAAATTAAAATGAGGCTTACTCTATTGGAATAAGCTAATATTTTATTTACATTTGTGGCGTGAATCTGATAGGGGGCTTTCAAAAGCCCCCTATTTTATTATATGGAGTTAAAAGAAAAGATAGAAGAATTTCTCGAAAAGCACCTTGCGGATTCACCTCATTTTTTAGTTGAGGTGGAACAAAAAGGAACAGAGCGCTTTCCTAAGCTCTCAGTGTTTTTAGATGGAGATAAAGGTATTGATATTAATACCTGTGCTAAAGTATCTAGATCTTTAGGTGTATATATAGATGAGAATGAAATTATCACTACACCGTATGGATTGGATGTTTCATCTCCTGGAATTGATCGACCTCTCAAACATCACCGCCAATATGTTGCCAACATTGGTCGTAAGCTAAGAGTTTGGGATATGGAAGGAAATAAAATCGATGGAATTCTAAAAGAAGTGAACGATGGAAGATTCACATTGGAAGTAACAAAAGGCAAAAATGTTGATTTTATCGCTTATGAAGTTGATCAAGTGGATAAGGTAAAAGTGATGATCAGCATTTAACTAAACATAATAAAGACAGTAAATATTAATTACATTATTTAATTAAGTGACATGGAAAGTTCAGTTTTAATTGAGTCGTTTGCAGAATTTGCTAATCAAAAGAAAATCGATCGACCAACTACAATGAGGATATTAGAAGATGTCTTCAGAACGATTATTCGTAAAAAATACGATTCGGATGAAAACTTTGATGTTATTATAAACCCAGACAAGGGTGACCTTGAAATCTGGCGTTACCGTGAAATTGTAGAAGACAATGCGGATGAGTTTGACGAAATGTTACAAATCCGTCTAAGCGATGCAAAAAAGATCGAAGAGGATTTTGAAGTAGGTGAGGAAGCAGCTGAGGAACTAAAAATTGAAGATTTTGGACGTAGAATGGTTACGACCGCCCGTCAGACATTAATGCAAAAAATACGTGATTTAGAACGTGGAGAGGTATTTACTCAATACAGCGAACTAGTAGGAGAAATTATTTCTGCAGAGATTTATCAAGTATGGAATAGAGAAGCTTTATTGCTAGATGGAGAAGACAATGAATTGCTTCTTCCTAAAGGAGAACAAATCCCTAAGGATCGTCTACGTAAAGGAGACTCTGTAAGAGCAATTGTGCACAGAGTTGAGATGAACAACGGAAATCCTAAAGTGATTCTTTCTCGTACATCTCCTCAATTTTTGGAAAGACTTTTCGAAGCAGAAGTTCCAGAAATTTATGATGGGCTTATCACGGTAAAGAAAATTGTTCGTGAACCAGGTGAAAGAGCAAAGGTTGCAGTAGAATCTTATGACGATAGAATTGATCCAGTAGGAGCATGTGTTGGTATGAAAGGTTCTCGTATTCACAGTATTGTGAGAGAGTTAGGTAACGAAAATATTGACGTTATCAACTTTACTGATAACCTTGAACTATATATTAATCGTGCTTTAAGCCCTGCAAGAATTACCAGCATGGCTATTGACCACGAGAACAAACGAGTATCTGTTTTCCTTAGACCTGAAGAAGTTTCTTTAGCAATTGGTAAAGGAGGTCAAAATATCCGTTTAGCAAGCAAATTGGTTGACATGGAAATAGATGTATTCCGTGACGATGTTGAACTAGATAGTACTGAGGATATCGATTTGAGAGAATTCAACGATGAAATTGAAGACTGGATGATCGATGAACTAACAAAAATCGGATGTGATACGGCAAAAAGTGTTTTAGAACTTAGTCGTGAAGAGATCATTCGTAGAACTGAACTTGAAGAAGAAATGGTTGACGAAATCATTGATATCATCAATAAAGAGTTCGAAGAATAAGGAAAAGGTTAAAATAAATGATATTTTAGCCGTTGTATAATAATTTATGGCAGAAAAGTTAATGCGATTAAGTCAGGTAGCTAGAAAATTAAACGTAGGAATTTCCACTATCACGGAATTTCTTGCCTCTAAAGGAGTAGAAATAGAGGCTAAACCCAACACTAAAATTGACAACGATCAGTACAATTTGTTAGTGGAGGAATTTGCGTCTTCGCTGAAATCCAAGATGGAAGCGGACGAACTAAATATTGGTACTGAACACAAGGAAAATGTAGTACTAGATTCTAATAGCATACCAGAATCAGGTTCACAGGAGGATGAGGTAAAAATCAAAAACCTTTCTGCCGAGGTTAACTCCGAAGAAGAGCCTGAGGAAAAAATTAGTGCTAAAGCCGAGAAACTACCAGGACTCACAATTGTTCAGGAAGCACCAAAGGAAGAAGAGAAAGAAGAAATTCCTGAGGTGGAAGAAACCCCCGTCGAGGTGGAAGAAACTCCCGAAGTTGAAAAACCTAAAGAAGAAGCTCCTACTCCGGCTGAAGATAAAATTGAAACTAAATCAACTAAGCTTCCTGGCTTAAAAGTTGTAGGTAAAATGGACATCGAAGAACCTAAACCTGCAAAACCTAAGAAAAAGGAACCAGTTGCTAAGGTAGAACCAAAACAAGAAACACCTGCTCCGGAACCTGTAAAGGAAGAACCAAAGAAGGAAGAAAAAGTTGCTGCGGAAACTCCAAAGGAAACTAAACCAAAGGAGGTTAAAGTGAAGAAGGAAGAAAAGGTAGAAGAGAAAAGAGAGGTAATCACGGCAAAAGCCGATAAACTTCAAGGTCTTACGGTTCTTGACAAAATCGAACTACCTCAAGAAAGAAAACCAAAACCTGTTGCTTCATCTTCTGATGACGCTAGCAAAAAGAAAAAACGTAAGCGTAAAAAGATAGGCGTAGACGGTAAGCTAGTTGAACCAGTTAAATTCGATCCTAGAAACAAGAGAGGTAAAAAAGGTAAGAAAGATGAACCTAAAGAGGAAATCTCTAAAAAGGAAATCCAGGATAAACTGAATGAGACTCTTTCTAAAATCGCTGGTGCGTCCAAAGGAAAAACTGTAAATCGTGCCAAATACCGTAAGGAAAAACGTGCACAAGTAGCAGAAGCAGAACAACAACGTCTGGAGCAAGAAGAGCTTGAATCAAAGATCTTGAAAGTAACCGAGTTCATCTCGGCTAACGAACTTGCTTCATTAATGGATGTTTCTGTAAACGAAGTTATTTCCACTTGTATGACAATGGGAATGTTCGTTTCTATCAACCAAAGACTGGATGCTGAATCGATAACTATTATTGCGGATGAATTCAACTTTGAAGTTGAGTTTATCTCAGCGGAAGATGACTCTACAGATGTAGACGAAATAGTGGATAGCGAAGAGGACTTGATTGAAAGACCTCCTATCGTAACTATTATGGGTCACGTTGATCATGGTAAAACAAGTTTACTTGATTATATCCGTACCTCAAATATTACAGATAAGGAAGCGGGAGGAATTACCCAGCATATTGGAGCTTACAGTGTAAAAACTGATTCTGGCAAATTTGTAAGTTTCCTTGATACACCTGGTCACGAAGCTTTTACAGCGATGCGTGCTCGTGGTGCTCAATTAACAGATATTGTTGTAATTGTAGTTGCAGCAGATGATTCGGTTATGCCTCAAACAAAAGAAGCACTTAACCATGCTAAAGCAGCTGGCGTACCAATTATCATTGCGATAAACAAAATAGATAAAGAGAATGCCAATCCAGATAAAATACGTGAGGCACTTTCTCAAGAAAATATATTAGTAGAGGATTGGGGTGGTAAATACCAGTGTCAAGAACTTTCTGCTAAAACTGGTCAAGGTATTGATGATCTTCTCGAAAAGATTCTTCTGGAAGCGGAAATGCTTGAGCTTAAAGCTAATCCAGACCGACATGCAATGGGTACTGTTGTAGAAGCATCTTTGGATAAAGGTCGTGGATATGTAACAACCGTTCTTGTTCAGAAAGGAACATTATCTATTGGTGACATTATGCTTGCTGGATCTCATTTCGGTAAAGTAAAAGCAATGACTGATCATTCTGGTAAACGATTGAAAACAGCTGGACCATCAGTGCCAGTTCAGATTTTAGGTCTGAATGGAGCACCTCAAGCAGGTGATTCTTTTGTGATTAAAACATTAGAGAGAGAAGCTCGTGAGATTGCAACAAATAGATCTCAAATTCAACGTGAACAATCTTTCAGAACTAAAAAACACGTTACTCTGGAAGAAATTGGTCGTAGATTGGCTATTGGAAACTTTAAAGAGCTTAACCTTATTATTAAAGGTGATGTGGATGGTTCTGTTGAAGCACTTTCAGATTCTCTTGAAAAACTAAAGACTGAAG
Organism: Cytophagales bacterium; assembly: GCA_020627945.1. Classification (GTDB taxonomy): domain Bacteria; phylum Bacteroidota; class Bacteroidia; order Cytophagales; family JAHDFW01; genus JAHDFW01. The sequence continues at coordinate 22,039 of JAHDFW010000031.1, read as the reverse complement.
AAGTTGGAGTAAATGTCCTTTCTAAAGGTGTAGGTCAAATTTCTGAATCAGACGTACTTTTAGCAACAGCATCGGATGCAATTATCATTGGTTTCCAAGTAAGACCTTCTGTAGCGGCTAAAAAATTGGCTGAAACAGAACAAATTGACATTCAGTTGTATTCTGTTATTTATGCAGCAATTGATGAAATTAAGTCTGCAATTGAAGGAATGCATGAGCCAGACACCAAAGAAGAGATTGTTGGTAATGCTGAGATCAGAGAAACATTTAAGATTTCTAAAGTTGGAACCATTGCAGGTTGTATGGTAATTGACGGTTTCATGAAACGTGCTAACCGTATCCGTATCATCCGAGAAGGTATTGTTACTTACGAAGGGGAACTTAGTACATTAAAACGATATAAGGAGGATGTACAAGAGGTGAAGAAAGGTTTCGAATGTGGACTAGGAATCAAAGGTTTCAATGACCTTAAAATTGGCGATGTAGTAGAATCTTACGAAATCGTTGAAATCAAAAAGAAATTATAAAAAATAGTAAAGACGGAGGAACTAATAAGCCTCCGTTTTTATTTTATAATATATTGAACCAAACTAATAACTGAATAATTTACAAATAGAAGGCATGAACTTTGATTTGACAGAAGAGCATATCATGATCCGTGATGCAGCACGTGATTTTGCTCAAAACGAATTACTCCCTGGAGTTATTGAAAGAGACGAAAACCAAACTTTCCCAACTGAACAAATTAAGAAGATGGGTGAATTGGGATTCCTTGGAATGATGGTTGATCCAAAATACGGCGGAGGCGGTATGGATACTATTTCTTACGTTTTGGCAATGGAAGAAATTTCTAAGATTGACGCTTCTTGTTCTGTAGTTATGTCCGTTAACAACTCTCTTGTGTGTTGGGGACTAGAAAAATTTGGAACGGAAGAGCAAAAACAAAAATACCTAACTCGTCTTGCTACAGGTGAAATTATTGGAGCTTTTTGTTTATCAGAACCTGAAGCTGGTTCTGATGCAACGTCCCAAAGAACTACAGCAGTAGATAAAGGAGACCACTATCTATTAAATGGTACCAAAAACTGGATTACCAATGGTAGTAGTGCTGAAGTATACCTTGTTATTGCTCAAACAGATGTTGAGAAAAAACATAGAGGTATCAACGCTTTTATCGTTGAGAAAGGAATGGAAGGTTTTGAAATCGGACCAAAAGAAAACAAATTAGGAATCCGTGGATCTGATACACACTCGTTAATGTTCACAGATGTGAAAGTTCCTAAAGAGAATAGAATTGGTGAAGATGGATTCGGTTTTAAATTTGCGATGAAAACTCTTTCTGGAGGAAGAATTGGAATTGCTTCACAAGCATTAGGAATTGCTTCAGGTGCCTATGAACTTGCACTTAAGTATTCTAAAGAACGTAAAGCATTTGGCACCGAAATTTGCAATCACCAAGCAATTCAATTTAAACTTGCTGACATGGCCACAAACATTGACGCAGCCAGATTACTTTGTTTACAATCTGCGTATCACAAAGATAATGGCTTAAACTACGATCGTTCTGGAGCTATGGCTAAACTTTATGCTTCGCAAGTAGCTATGGATACAACTGTTGAAGCTGTACAAGTGCATGGTGGATACGGATTTGTAAAGGAATATCATGTGGAAAGATTGATGCGTGACGCTAAGATTACACAGATTTATGAAGGAACTTCTGAAATTCAAAAAATTGTAATTTCCAGAGATTTACTTAAATAAATTCTGATTAAGTACAATTTTATTTTTTAATGCTTACTGGATAAATTTGTCTGGTAAGCATTTTTTCTTTAGTTTTACTAAGAAGTTGTATAAGACCCTTATTCGATTAGTACAATAATTAGCAAAAAATGGAGGAGTACAATAAAATTATTGAATCCTTAGGTATTCACTTTGTAGGAATATCTAAAAGATCGTTAGTGCAGCCTGTTTCGGTGAAAGGGTTTCACGACATGAGCAATACTATATGCCTTGTTGAAAACAGCACCATGGAATTAGACGATGATTCCGACACGGTTCTTAATAGCAATGACATCCTATTTATTCCTGCAGGTAAAGCAACAAACTTATCATACGGCAAGGGGACTAGTGATAAATTAAATCACGAACAGTTTACCGGGAATTTAGATAAATACTTCAAGTCTATTAATCCTAGTGATAATACTGGACAGTGCTTTGTACACTTCACGTTCGAAGCAAAGCTTTTTGATGCAGTAAGTTATTTTTCATCTCTTGACGTTCCTGCTTTTGTTATTCCTAATAATCAAGCAATAGTAAACCTTTTAAATTTAATAATTGAAGAAGGTAAAAACGAAAGACCAGGAAGAGAAAGAGTAATAAAACTTTACACCGAGCAAATAGTAATCGAAATCATAAGATACATTTTAGATAAGAAACTATTTGTTGAACAACTTGCTACGAACACAACGTATTTCAAAGATCCTAGATTAATAGACATCTTTAAATTCATCAAAGAGAATCTTAGTGGAGATCTATCTAACAAGGTTTTAGCAAACGTTGCAAATGTTTCTGAAGACTACGTAGGACAATACTTTAAAATGCTTACTGGGATTAACCCACAGGATTACATTGAATACCAACGTATGGAAAGCGCTGTATATTTGCTTCGTACCACTAAAAAGAGTATTCGAGCTATAGGTAAAGAAGTAGGTTACAAAGACACAGCATACTTCTGTAGAAGATTCAAAATGATGTTTGGAATCCCCGCAGGAAAAATGAGACGTCGTGAAAACATGATGTAACTCCCGAAAACGCCTGTTTTCAAATTAAATTACATTTTTTGCAACCTAAAGATTCTGCTTTCGTAAAACATGAAAGTTGTTTTTTTATTTTAATAAATAAAAAACATTGCGTACATTGCACGTTGAAACAACCAAAATTACATAAACAAACACATCACTGAATGACATAAACCTTTACGTTACTTATACATAACTTTTTAATTTAATCATTAAAATATGAATTTGAGCGTAATGGACGATGCTAAGTTAGTAACAGCTTACATCAATGGAAACGAGAGAGCATTCGAGATTTTGGTTAACCGTCATAAAGACAAAGTTTTCACCACTATTTATTTAATTGTTAAGGACCGTAAAGTAGCGGAAGACCTTATGCAGGATACTTTCATCAAAGCTATACATACTTTGAAGGGAGGAAGATACAATGAAGACGGAAAATTTAAGCCTTGGTTGTGCAGAATTGCGCATAATATGGCCATCGATTCTTTTCGAAAAAAACAACGTAACCCACTGGTTACCATGGAAGAAAGAGGGAACCTACACAACGCTCTTGACTTTTCAGAAGAAAGTTTCGAAAAAGAAACTATAGAGTTAGATACTAAAAACAAATTACACGCGTTAATTCAGCAATTACCAGAAAGCCAAAGAACAGTTCTTATTATGAGACACTTTTCAGGGTTGAGTTTTAAGGAAATTTCTGAGGAAACTGGTGTAAGTATTAACACCGCGTTAGGAAGAATGAGATATGCTCTAATCAACCTTCGCAAAAAAATGGACGAATCAGATTTAGCTTATGACAAAAACTTTTACCGAGAATGATGTTTTGAAATATTTTTATAATGAAGTATCGAAACTAGAAAAAGAGAAGATTGAAGATTTTCTATCGTGCAACAATGCTCTTACCGAGTTTTATTGCGAACTATTAACCACTGAAGAGCTTTTGGAAGGCAAACTCGAAAAACCTACCGAAAAGACGATTCAAAACATTCTAGATTATTCGAATACTTTGTGCTTGCAAAACTAGATTGAAATTATAGTTTTGTACGTATGACAAAAAAGGAAAGGTACAAGGCGTTTATTGAATACTTTAGGGAAAACGAACCAAACCCTGAAACAGAATTACACTATAGCAACCCATATGAGTTGTTAGTTGCTGTAATTTTAAGTGCCCAATGTACCGATAAAAGAGTAAACCTCACTACTCCTGCGCTTTTTGAAAAGTTTCCAACTGCGGAACACCTTTCAAACGCACACTTTGACGAGGTTTTCCCGCTTATTAGAAGTATTTCATACCCCAACAACAAATCTAAACATATCATTGGTATGGCTAAGATGTTGGTTGAGGATTTTGACAACATTGTTCCTGCAGAGGTAAAAGAGCTAGTTAAATTACCGGGAGTTGGTCGTAAAACAGCCAACGTAATTTCTTCAGTAGTTTATAACAATCCCACCATGGCAGTTGACACTCATGTTTTTAGAGTTTCTAAACGCCTTGGGCTAGTGGCTCAAAAGCTCACAACACCATTGGCGGTTGAAAAGGATTTAGTAAAACATATCCCAAAAGAGGACATTCCCAAAGCACATCACTGGTTAATATTACATGGCCGATATGTGTGTCTAGCCAGAAAACCAAAATGTGAAGAGTGTAACATAACCAGTTTTTGTAAATACTACGCTAAAAACTTGGATAACATCGGTTTGAAGCCGTAATTTGTAACTTAGCGCCACAAAAAAAGTTGAAAGTAGTTTACATACATCAGTACTTCCGAAACCCTATTAATGGAGGCGCTATTCGTTCCTATTATTTGGCAAAATCTTTAGTAGAATCAGGTTCTGAAGTAGAAGTTGTTACTGCTCATAATAAGAACTACTACCGTTTTGAAAAACTGGATGGAATTAATATTCATTATCTTCCAGTCAAATATGATAATAGTTTCTCCAATTTTAAACGTAAGTTATCTTTTGCCTTATTCTTCTTAAGGAGCTATTTGTTTATAGCTAAAAACATTAAAAACATTGATCTTTGCTATGCAACATCTACCCCACTTACAGTTGGGCTCACTGCATGGATGTTAAAAGCTTTCAAAAAAATTCCGTTCTATTTCGAAGTACGAGATCTATGGCCTGAAGCTCCCATTCAGTTGGGTGTTATAAAGAATCCGTTTGTAAAGTGGATCCTGCATAAAATGGAAAAATCCATCTATAAAAATGCAGACAAGATAATTGCGCTTTCTCCTGGTATGGCTGAAGGCATTAAAAAATTAAACTTCGAAGACAAAACTCAAATAATCTCTAACATTTCGGATTGCGAGTACTTCCAAATTGAAGAAAAAGAAGTGAAAAACACCTTTTATTATGGTGTTGGCGACAAGTTTGTAATCTCTTATTTCGGGGCAATTGGTAAAGTAAATAATATTGAATTCATCTTGTCATTGGCCAAACAAGCCAAAGAGCGGAACCTTCAGAATTTGAGATTTATTATTGCGGGAAGAGGAAGTGAATTAAAAAGGCTTAGAAGATTCTCCCAACAGCATAAGCTCAACAATGTTCGTTTTATTGGCTTCCAAAACCGTAAGGAGATTAAAAAACTTCTAAACGTAACAGATGCTTCCATTATTACCTTCGAAGATAAACCAGTACTAGAAACAAACAGCCCTAACAAGTTTTTTGATTCAATTGCAGCTGGAAAACTTTGCATTGTAAACAATAAAGGTTGGATCAAAGATTTAATAGAATCTAATGAATGCGGATTTTATGTCCCTCCATCGCAAGAGCAACTCTTCTTTGAACAACTAGAACCTTACCTAGAAGACAAAAACCTACTAGTTAAAGCGCAACAAAACGCGCGAAAACTTGCCGAACAACGTTTTTCAAGATCCTTACTTACTCGTAAATTCGTTGAAGTATTCAACCTTCACGTTACCGAAAAGGAAAGCACGAATTCTTCGGATTCAAAACAGGTTTCTTCTAAAGTTCGGGCTTAAACCTTGACTTGTTAAAGATTTTCTTAGCATCCGTTTCTGACATCAACTCCTGCAATGTAACGTCTGGATTATTTTCCATGTACTTGTTTACAATTTTCCATCCAAGATACTGACCAATTCTTCCAGGGCATTTATTCGAAACAGCTGGTGTACTAGGAGCTTCTTCGATATATCTCATTACTTCCATATGAGAAGTTTTGTAGAGCAATTCTCTCTTAATAAACACTCCCCAAATTGTTTTGATGTGCATTTCTGACCCTTCCCACTCAACAGGATCATAACCTATGATTAAAGAATCAGCAACACATGGCAACATTCTTTTTGAAAAATAATAAGCCTTACCAAAATAGATCATTTGAGACAATAAGGTATTGTCCTTAAAGTCAACCTGATTGTACTTACGACTGATATTGTTCATTGTCATGGGTAATATCGAAGCGGGCTTAAAGCGTTTATTTATGTAAGTGTAGTTGTTTGGACGATAAGTTGCATCGTCTCCTAGAAAATAATCGAGACCAACATACACTTCATCCAATTCGTCGGTCACATACATATCTCTTCTTAATCCCGAAATGAATGGATAAATAGTAACTTGATCGATATCATCTGGGTAATAATGATTAAGCAAAGTAAATGCATCATCAAAATCAGCTTCTAACTCCTGAAGTTGTCCAAAAGTTTTATCTACCTCCATTTTAATAGTGTCAATTCCTTTGTTATCCATCATAGGAACAAACATCTTAGACACCTCTCTCAGCCCTATTCTTCTCCCCTCCATTACTATGTTGGTAAAGGTTTCATTTTCGGAAAGGAAGCCAAGTATATCTTCCTCATTATTAAGGTCGTTTAAAGCTTTGTCCAACCTTTTAACCGACACCTTCGTCATTGAATTAGATGTATCGGGTCTAAAACCACAATTATCATCGGAAGTACATGCCGAAAAAATTATCAAAAATAAAACTGGTATTATAAGTTTGATATTATTCATTCTTTTTATCTTTTTTGTATATTCAAGCGTTCAAAAAACAAAAATACACATTATGAGAAAATATGCATTTGCAATAATAACGTTGTTTCTAAGTTTTAGTGCTTTTTCACAAGTAAAAATTGGATTAAAGGTTTCTCCAAATTTTTCATGGAACAATGTAATACATGACAATGACAGTTTAAGCCTCTCTGGTAACGGATTAAAAATCAGAGGTGGAGCTGGTGTAATGATCGATCTTATGCTATCGGACAACTTTGCGGTTGCAACAGGATTATCATATATGACTAAAGGTTCAGGGATTCGTTTCAATTCTGCTGGTACTGAAATTAGAAACAAATACTCTTTACAGTATCTTGAAATTCCGGTAACTATAAAGGTATATACTAACGAAATAATGGACTACACTCGTTTGTACTTCCAGGTTGGAGTTTCTGCAAACACAAACATTGCTGCTAAAATCAATGATGAGAACGTATTCACAGACTCAAATGGCGAAACTCAAAACATGACGAAAAACATCAACTTCCTAGAAACTGCATTATTGGTTGGTTCTGGTATTGAAATGGAAATGGGCGAAAGTACTGTATTAGTTGCTGGTCTTACTTATAGTAGAGGTCTTCTGAATATTGATAATACTGGTTTGTTTGATTCTCCAAACAAATTGACAAATAACTACGTTGGAATTGATCTTGGATTGAAATTCTAAGAAGAAGTCAATAAACTAATTTCAAACTGGTCGTAGATTAATTCTACGACCAGTTTTTTTTTGTTCTGTTATTCAAAAGTGAAGTTCTTTTCCTTTGCTGCTTCACGAAGTGCTTTCAGCATTGCCTCATCGAGTGAGTTCGAATCTGCACCCAACTCCTTTCTCTTCTTCTCAATATATTCTTCTCGCTTCAAGTTAATACTCTGCAACTCTTTTTTGATACTCTCACGTTTAGCATCCATTTTCTTAATATGAGCTAACCTCTCCTCCTCAGTCATTTTTCGCATCTCTTCTGGCAAATACTGAGATTCGATTTCTTTAATATCAAACTTTTGGGTTTTTGAATGATCTACTAAATCCCAATGACTATTGCTGTAATTAGAACTAGTTTTACTCATGACCCGAAAGGCGGTATTGGAAGTTCCATAGTTTCTGGCATTATTATCTTGCTCCAACTGGTTGTTTTTACTAGATAATCCATGACTACCATAGTACAGATAAGTATCATTCAGTTTGTTGTTATACTCTGCAATATCATTATCATACGGGGTTTCTATGTACGTCGTTTTACGATCCTGTTCGATACTAATATAACTTCCATCTCCAATTCGAGCCCCATCTTTCCAATTCAACTCAATTCCTTCCGAGTATGGACCACAGTATATGGTGTTAACTTTAATATCTTTCTTTATTGCATCTTCGCAAGCGTCCTGGTAATCATAATAGCCTTGAGCGAAAGACTCATTTCCAGCTATATAGATCAATTTCAAATCACTAAGACTGCTCCCCCACTCCAATTCATCCAAACCAGCCGTAATCACTTCTCCACAATATTCATCACCTCCATTAGTTTTTAAAGCAAATAACTCCTTAGAAATTAAATCTAAATCTGTTGTTAGGGAAGTAACCTTTCGAACATATCCGCTACTCCGAGATAAATTGTCATTTCCATACTCATACAGTGCAATCTGAAGTCGAGGTGTTGTACCATCAACTTTTGCCTTAGACAATTCTGACACTATTCTCCAAAGTTGAGACTTTGCCTGATCAATAAGACCGTCCATACTATTGCTAGTATCCAGCATCAACCCTATTTTAATTGTTTTTTCCGCAGGAGGAACTTTCGGTGCAGGTGCTAGGCTTACCAAAGACTTGGATCGAGCAGTTACGTAATTGTTGGTCCAATAAATTAGCCCTACAAGAATCACCAGCATGGCAAATAAAGATTTAATAAGTGTTTTCATAATTAATTGGTTATTGAAAAATTGTTAAAGATCAATACCAATACTAATGTTAGTTTAATTGCTAATCAAGCTCCACTTAGTAAACTAACTGCTTGAATAAGAGAACTATCCATCTCATTTAGTTAAAATTTTCATCCCTCTGTATATCAATTAGTTACAGTATTTTTATTTGTTTTAATTCATAATAAGTTCATACATTTACGTTGTAGTAAATTACACATGCGAGTTTTAGTTACATATTGTTTCCTGTTGTCATTTCTATTTGTTCCTGCAATAAATAGTCTTGGCCAGAATTATAGCTCAATTAAAAAATACAGGAGTCGTTCCGAATCGGACGAGATTAGGGAAAAACTTACGCAGGCCCGAGGTCTTTATAAAGATAATCCAGACCTTGCTTTATCCTTAGTTGAAGAAGCAATATTTTACTCAATCAATTTAAGCGATAATAAGCTCACTGCTGAGTCATACACCCTATTTGCTGATATAAACTTTCATGTAGGTGAAGCTAACATTGCACATACTAATTATAAAAAGGCTTACAACATATTGAGCGGCTCGAACGAAAATTTAGCCTTTTATCAACTTCTTCCTAAAATTGGACTTTCTGCCGAGAACAATAATGAACTTGATGAAGCACTAAAGTATTATCAAGAGTTTCTTGAGCTTGCTCAATTGCAGAGTAATGATAATGACCAGTTGGACGCTACCAATGCAATTGCACGAGTTTACCAGAAGAAAGGAGAGATTCAAAAATCAGAAGAACATTTTAACCAAGTGCTTATTCAAGGTAATTCTACCAGCAACACGAACAAACGCGCCGTTTTATATTCCAATAAATCGTTAGGAAAAATAAAAGAAACGCAAAATCAAGACGACGAAGCACTTCAATATTACCTTAATTCTAACACAATTGCTTATGAACTAAACGATGCAAAAGAGGTTAATGAATCTTATGATAACATGACACAAGTTTATCGAAACAACTCAGATTGGGACAACGGATTGGCGACACAGCAAAAAGCTTTGGAGTACAATCAGCAGAACTATGATGATCAAAGTACAGCAAAGAATCGACTGGAAATAGCAAACATATATATTGATAAAAAAGAGGAACCAAAAGCAATTGAACAGCTTGAAATTATTGGTGCTGATAGCAATAATAACATCGATCTTGAAACTAAAAGTAAATCGCTAAAGGTACTGTCTAAAGCATACCGAAAAACTGGGAGACCTGACAAAGCAACTGAACTTCAAAACGCGTACGAAATTCTCCAGGATTCGCTTCGTGCTCTTGATTCGTCTCAGGTTGCCGATAGAAGTTTTCGAACACAACAAATAGAAAACATACAGAATAAACTTTTACTTCTTGAAAAAGATAAAGAACTAGATCTAAAAACAATTCAACTTCTCCAAAACGAACAAAAACTTCAACAAGAAAGAATACAAAGACAAGTTTTAATCAATTATGCATTGGGTTTGTTACTTATTCTTATTGTAATTGGAGCATACATCATATATCGAAACATCAGGCAAAAAAGAATTGCTAATCAGTTATTGACTTTAAAATCGCTGAGAAGTCAAATGAATCCGCACTTCATATTCAATGCGTTGAATTCAGTAAATAACTTTATTTCCAAAAGCGATGAGCGTGCTGCTAACAAATACTTGTCTGACTTTTCAAGATTGATGCGTCAAGTAATGCAGTTTTCTCAAGAGGACTTTATTCCGTTATCTAGTGAAATTGAAATTCTCGAGTTGTATGTAAAATTGGAACACCATCGATTTCAAAATAAATTCGACTACACTTTTCATGTAGATGATGATATCATTCAGGATGACTTCCTAATCCCTCCTATGCTGCTGCAACCATATATTGAAAACGCTGTTTGGCATGGACTAAGATACAAAGAGAAAAAAGGTTATTTAAAAATTGCCATTGAGCAAGCAGAAGGATCAGACAACTTGGTAATTACTATTGAAGACAATGGCATTGGTCGTACTAAATCCCAAGAAATAAAAACCAAAAATCAGAAAACTCAAAAATCAACTGGGATTAAAAATATTAATAGCCGACTAAAAATATTAAACGATGTTTATGGCACCAAGCTTAAAGTTTCAATTACAGATTTGAATCCAGAAGATCGAAGCGGAACAAACGTACTTGTAGAAATAGAATCGGCAAGAAGCCTTAATTTGAATCAACAAAAATCATAATTCAATACCAACATGAGCACTAAACTAAAGGCTATTATTGTAGAAGATGAAGAAGCAAGTAGGGAAACTCTGAACAATTACATAGAAAAATACTGTCCTGATGTAAATATTTTGGCCATGGAAGAATCTATTCAAGGCGGACTAAAATCCATAGCAAAACATCAGCCAGACATAGTCTTTTTAGACATAGAGATGCCCTATGGAAATGCATTTGATCTATTAGATCAATTGGAAGATATTACGTTTGAAATAGTCTTTGTAACCGCATATAGTAATTATGCCATTAAAGCACTGAATATGAGTGCCGCTTATTACATTCTTAAGCCGGTCGACATTGATGAATTAGTTAATGCAGTGGAAAAAATAAAGGTTAGCAGAACATCAAAAAATGAAGGTTTTCATACTAAAGTGCTAATGGAAAATCTTAAAACTGCCCATAATCAATTGCATAAAATAGTGTTACCACAAATTGATGGATTTGAAGTTGTACAGGTAAAAAACATTCTACGTTGTGAAGCTGCTGATAACTTTACCAAGTTTTTCATGTTGGATGGTTCAACTCATCTAATTTGTCGAACCCTAAAATTCTTTGATGAATTATTATCTGAGTTTGACTTCATACGAATTCATAAATCTCATCTTGTAAACCTTAAGGAAATAACACGTTATAAAAAAGGTAAAGGAGGACAAGTAAAAATGTCTGACGGAACATATGTTGATGTTTCTTCCACAAAAAAACCTAATCTTCTTGAGCGGTTTAGTTGATTTCACAACAAGTCCGTCAAAATCACTCGATTAATATCTTTGTATCTCTTTGAAAACATGGGTAATTTCTATACCTTGTCCGACTAATGATCGTTAGGAAAGAAGATCAGCGTTTATAAATGGAGCATTATTTACTTTTAGTAGTAGGATTAATCATATTGATTGCGGGAGCGGAGGCATTAGTACGTGGTGCATCAGAAATAGCTTTAAAACTTAGAATTTCGAGATTAGTTGTGGGGCTAACTATTGTAGCCTTTGGAACATCTGCTCCGGAATTATTCATAAGCCTTAAGTCCGCGCTTTTAGAACATCCTGAAATTGCAATAGGAAACGTTGTAGGAAGCAATATTTGTAATATCACGTTGGTACTTGGACTTACAGCGTTCATATTTCCAATAAAAGTAACTGCAGAAGCTCTCAAGGTTAATTGGACTGTCGCTATGGGAGTCACAATCCTTTTCTTCCTTTTGGTAATTGATCGGCAGGTTGATTGGTGGGAAGGAGCAATTTTTGTAGTTATGATTGCCGCCTATAATTACTATTTGATTAAAGGTTCAAGAAATGGTACTGCTGACGACTCAGATGAAGAGGATGAAGCGAATAAGCCGTTTGGCCCGAAACAGTGGGCTTTTAATTTAGCTCTTATTGTTATTGGTAGTGTTGGTCTAGTTTATGGATCAGATTTCCTTTTGGATGGAGCTACCGAAATTGCTTCTGATTTATTCCCTGGTGAAAACGGAAAGCGCCTTATTGGTATTACGATTGTAGCATTTGGAACCAGTTTACCAGAATTAGCAACATCTGTAGTATCGGCAATAAGACATAAAGCAGATCTTGGATTAGGAAACCTAATTGGATCTAACATCTTTAATATTCTTTCGATTCTAGGTATTACAGCGTTAGTAACGGAAATCCCTGTAGCAGATTTATTTGTTCAACACGACTTGATTTGGGTAATGTTGATCACAGCACTACTCTTCCCAGTAATGCTTACTAGAATGAGAATATCCCGATGGGAAGGACTGTTACTTTTGTTAATGTACGCAACATACATGTACAGCCTGAACAGTGAACCTCATTTATTCCAAATCAACTGGTTGTAATTACCTCCTACGAATATAGGTAGTAGCATCTTTATTGTAGAAAAACGAAAGGTGCATATTGGCCCGAACAAATTGCTCCAACTCTGTGGAACTTGAGAACTTATCCGTTATGTTATCGGTAATTTCTATTAGTTTAAATCCGTTTGAAGCCTTTTCAAGTTTATAGAAATAATAATCACCAGTCGATTTCTTCTGGATGTTTAAAAATCGTACACCATCAAAAGTAGATGTATGTGCTCGATACGTTTCCTTTTTATATGTGGTATCGTAAGAACTGTACGTGTGCTTAATTATGTCATAGGTCATATCTGTTCCACGCTCCACTCTATAATATTGAGGTTTTGAAATTATGGAGTCCCCCTTTTGTACCCATTTCCCAAGGAGCCCTTGATCAATCTGCTCAATTGGTTTAGTAATAGGTACTTTTGCAGAAAATGGACATCCTAGCAAAGTAAAACACGCTGCAAGAACAACGGTGTAATTTATTATTTTTCTAATTCTCATCCCGAACGGTGAATTTATATTTGGTAAATATAAAAAAATAGAACCTTATTGAACAATTCAGGTATTGAATATTGTTAGCATAATCACGTATATTTGAAATCATTTTTGATCCGAATAAAGAACAAATGTGTACAGTAACATATTTCCAAACTAAGGAAGGAATCATCCTTACCTCCAACCGTGACGAGCATATTGGCAGAAAGCCTTCTTCACAACCAGATTTCGAAACTTATTCTGGTCAAAAATTATTGTATCCAAAAGATCAAGAAGCAAGTGGGTCATGGATATTTGCATCTGATAAAAGCAGAATTGTATGCTTATTGAACGGAGCATTTCTAAAACATAAACATGAACCGCCATATAGAATGAGTCGTGGGATTGTATTAAAAAACATGTTGGAATATAAAACAGTGGAAGATTTTGCTAATTCATACGATCTTAGCAACATTGAACCTTTCACAGTTGTTCATATTTCCAATGAAGTACAAGACGGTTTGGTTTTACAGGAGTTTAGATGGGACGGTAAAAATTGTCACATATCTAATTTAGACCCATGCTCTGCTCATATCTGGTCCTCTTCTACACTTTATAATCCAGAACAAACCAAAGAACGAGCAGACTGGTTTGAGATTTTTTTCAAAGATGAAAATCAATGGAACTCTAAATCAATCTTAAAATTTCATAACGAAGGAGGTGCTAGTTCTGCTGATAAATCTTATCAAATAAACATGTCCCGAGAAAATGGAGTAAAAACGATTAGCACTACTCAAGTGATTATGAAAACCGAAGTGGTAGAAATGCAACATAACAACCGATTCACCAATACCACAAGTTCGCAACTATTAGACCTTAAAGTTAACGCGTTTAACTAATGACTCAACAGCACCATGGCTCACTAATCGCTATTGCCTGGCCCGAAACTAACGTGATTCAGGTGAACATGTGGTACGACCACGTTACTCGATTTTTCGGTTTCACTAAAAATCAATATTACAAAGCAGGTCATGCAGCATTAATTTTGGTTGATAGTAAAACAAATGAAACTCATTACTTTGATTTTGGAAGATATCACACCCCTCCAAAATATGGACGAGTTCGTTGTACTAAAACAGATCCAGAATTGGCATTAAAAACTAACGGGAAATTTGGAGAAAATGGTAAACTCACCAATTCGGAAGAAATTCTGAACGAACTCATTAGCAATCCAGCTACACATGGTGATGGCAAAACTATTTATGGGGTTTTAAATCATATAGATTACCCTAAAGCCTTCGATTTTGTTCACAAAATGGTAAATCAAGGAGCTCTACCTTATGGCCCATTTGATCCGAGGGGAACAAATTGCAGCAGGTTTGTAGCACAGACCATCCGAGCAAGTAAAGGAAGACTTATATGTAGAATTAAAACACGATTCCCTAAAACGCTTTCGGCTTCCCCCGTTGGGAATGTTAAAAATATCACTACCCCTATAACTTTATCTGGAAACATTAATATTCCGTTAGATCGAAATTCACCAGCAGATCGCAACCTTGATCGTACTTTAAAGAAACCTGAATTACCTAAAAACTTAGATAAAACTACTCATTGGCTAAGTGGAGAGGGAGCTGGATCTTGGTTTTCCATCCAACCTACAGGTAGTAAGGACATAGTTTACATTAGTCGATTTACGCCCAAAGGCAAATTAGAATATAGCGCGAAATATTCCGTTCCCGAAAATTTCAATCTCCAAAACCCTTATCAATTTACCTACCTCTCTCACGCGCAGGAGGTAAATTTGTTGCAAAAAGGAATAAAGCATACTTTAATTCCCGTGTGATCCCACTGAACTCATTATATTTACATTAGCTATTTTCATTCTCGCTAAAGAAAGTATTCAATGATTCGAATTAAATCTCTATTTGCAGTTTTCATTCTTTTATTATTCTCTCTTCCAGCCATTAGCCAAAAAACCACATGGGCTTCTGAAGTGGAAGAGTATTCATCGGAACGGCAAAAACTCCAATACAGTGCTCTTCAAGTTTTAGGGGAACCCAATGTTTATCCCAACATGATAGAAAGCCCTGTTTCATGGTCACCTGCCAAGCCTGCTAATAAAAAAGGAGAATTCATCAAAGTGAGTTTTAAAGACCGTTTCTACGTTAAGCAAATTGTTGTAGCTCAAAACTTCAATCCAGGTGCGATCAAGGAAATTTATCTTTTCAACACAAATGATCGCGGATTTTTGGTTTATGAAAATAGTAATTCGAATGTATCTAAAACCGCTGGTCTGTTTAATTATATACTTCCTGAAGTCACCAAATACAAGGTAAGGGCAATCAAACTCGTACTAGATACTAAGTCTACCGCAGGATACAATTGCATAGATGCCATTGGAGTATCTGAATCGGAAGAACCTGTAACTATTGACGTGCAAGTTGGAGATTCTTTTCAGCTTTTGTCAGAGCCAGAAAACCTTGGAGCAAACGTAAATTCAAATTCCAACGATTACATCCCACAAATTTCTCCTGATGGAAAAGAACTCTATTTTGCTCGCAAAGAAAATAATCAAGTAAACATTTGGAGGTCTACACTTTCTGAACAAAACGTATGGTCTTCCGCCGAAAAATTGGGAAGCCCTTTAAATAACGAACACGATAACTTCGTATACACTATCACTCCAGATGGGAATACCTTGTTGCTAGGCAATAGCTATGGAGGCGTTGGAAGTAATATTGGGGCAACAACCAGCCTAAAAAATGGTAATTCCTGGAGCGAACCAGAAAAAGAAAAAATTGACGCACTCTTTTCTGAAAGTCAATACAATGAGTTCTTTCTAGGTCCAAACAAGAAAGTAATGCTCATGACATTGCAAAACCAATCAAGCCTTGGGGAAACAGATATTTTCGTTAGCTTCTTAAAGCCCGATAAATCCTGGTCTGAACCAAAAAATCTAGGATCAACAGTTAATACAGCTGATATTGAAGCATCTCCGTTTTTAGCAGCGGACAATAGAACATTATATTTTGCATCAAGAGGTCATAGAGGATATGGAAAAACAGACATCTTTGTTACCAAGCGCACAGGCGAAGGATGGGACAAATGGACCGAACCAATCAATTTAGGGCCAGTAATCAATTCAAAGGAAGCTGAATATTACTATTCTGTTCCTGCATCAGGTGAATATGCTTACTACGTTTCTAAAAACAACACTTTAGGAGGTAGTGATATTTTTAGAGTAAAATTACCAAAAGCCATTAAACCTAAACCTGTTACGTTGGTGTATGGAACCGTATATAATGCCAAAACCAAAAGACCAATTAGTGCCGACATCCTTTACGAATTATTACCTGAAGGAATAGAAGCCGGAATCGCCTCTTCTAATAAAACTAATGGAGAATATAAAATTGTACTCCCAATTGATGAAGTTTATGGTTTCTATGCTTCATTAAAAGGTTATATTCCAGTAAGTGATCGGCTGGATTTAAAAAATACGGAAGAAGAGTATACTGAAATCCGACGTGACCTCTATTTAGTTCCATTGGATAAAGGGCAGAAACTGGTTTTAAACAACGTATTATTTGACCAAAGTGAGTCTGAATTACTTCCTGCTTCAATTCCCGAATTAGATCGATTGAATCAAGTACTCAACGAAAATCCACGAATGGTAATAAAACTAATTGGCCACACGGATAATCGGGGAAGTAGAGAGTTAAATCAAAGCCTTTCCGAAGAACGTGTTAAAGTAGTTAAAGAATATCTGGTTCGTAAGGGAATCCAAGCAAAGCGAATTTTCACCAAAGGTAAAGGCGGTACGGAACCTATTAACGACAATAGTACAGAAGAAAAAAGACGATTGAACAGAAGAGTTGAGTTGGAAATCGTTTACAACCCTATTGAAGTTCAATACTAGGAATAGGAATACTAATTTTCATCTCTGAATTGGCTAGGCGTTACGCCTACCATCTTCTTAAAAGCATTGTTAAATGCTGATTTAGATTTAAATCCAACCATGTTTGCAATTGCCTCAATCTTGTATATTTGACCTTTCTCATCCGTCAATTGGGATTTTGCTTCCTCTATTCTATACTCATTAATATATGTGGCAAAATTCATATTATAATCATTGTTGATTATCTTAGAAAGGTACTTATAGTTTGTATCTAGCTGCTTTGATAAATCAAAAATGGTTAAATCTTGCTGTAGATAAGGTTTATGCTCTTTCATGTAGCTTTCTAGTCGGCTTCTAATTTGCTCAAAGCGATCTTCTACCTGCTCTATTTGCTCAATTGCTTTTTCCTCAACTTCATCTTTCGCATCATCCTCACCTAACTTAATTGTAAGATCGACAATTGTATTATGCACACTAAATTGCCTCACTGCCTGACTTCCAATGTAGAGCAAATAAACTATTACTATTAAATCAAAAGCATAACCTAGGTATTTAACATGTAGTATTTCGTAGAGGTAAGAGGAAATAGTGACCGACACAAAAAAAAGTAGGTAACCAAACAAGAATACTCTAGTCCATTTAAGACTTACCTCCTCTTCAAAACTAACTACTTCGCCTACTTTCTTTTCATGATTTTTAATAAGTCGATAACTCCAAATAGAATACAAAACGCTTTGTCCTACAAACACAAAGACAATACTTCCTAAGGTTACAACATAAATTGCGTAGTAGACTATTTGTCGAAGAGAAGAACCATCTTCCAATAAGTAAAAGCCAAGAAATAATAACAAGTCCAACACCAGTACGATTACTGCTGGAGCAAAGTGTCTTATATAATTGGTACCCTGCCGACCAATTATAATTGCTCTTATATAAGAAAATACGGTTGGAGCTAGTGTTATAGAAACCGCCGCAAAAACAGAAACTGTTATTAATGAGTACGGCTTCAAAAACTCATGTTCCGCAAAAAGAGTAAATGCCTCTATATAGGCCAACAATAAAAAGAGAAGTACCAGCAGGTTAGTTTGTTTTTTAAACTCCTCCTTAACAAATAAAAATCGGACTGCGTAAAACACTGCAATTAGTAGTGCTATTAGCTGACCGGATGTTTCAATAATCTGTTCTAAGTTAAACAAACTGCGTACTGATTCAGGGAAAAACAGCTCCTAGACCCTCTCGGAGCAACGTATAACAAAATTAAACTAAAAACGGACAATACTCCTCATGAAAGCTTTTTTTTTACAATTATCCCTGTACTGATTTCGGAAACTAGCACTATTAACAGTTTCACCCTAATTAAATTAGTTGTTACTTGCAGTATAATTTATAACAAATTATAGAGGAGATGAGAACACTTTATTTAACACTTGGGCTAACACTAACCCTTGGCACAACCAACTGCCTGTTAGCACAAAATCAAAATTCGGAAAAAGTCAGGTATGTGTACAGTAGTACAACTCAAGAAAGTTACAACGAAATTGAGTTACTGACCGTAAATAAACCCGATGAAAGACAATCGGCTTTAAAAAAGCTGCAGGAGTACCAGAAAAAAGGGAAAGTTATTCTTTCTACTAAAGAGTACGCGCCTATCAAAACAAGAATAGAGAAGGCTCCTACCAATGCGGACCCAGCAGACGCCAATGCATATGAGGAAATGTTGTATGCCCAAAAAGTTGCAAAACGATATGTTGTTGTAACCGAACTGCTTAAATAAGCCTTTATATCTTAATCCTATTATTTAACTCGCAAATTTTATTTACGATGAAAATTTTAACAAAGAAATTAACTCTTTGCTTAGCTGTTATATTCCTTAGTTCCTTGACATTCAATAGCAGCTTTGCACAACAGATTCTATATCAAAACGATTTTACTGGGTCCCCGTCATTTACATCTTTAGATAACGGTGGAACAGGCTCATGCGCATCCAATGACTGGGCAGTGGGTTCCGCTACATATTGTGCTCCTTGCTCAGGAAACACCATGTCCATTGGATTTGGTGCTAGTAGCTGTATAACCAATGAAACGTTAGTATTACCTACTTTTGTACCAACTGAAACCTGTGTAGATGTTTCATTCAAATACGGATATGATCAAGATGGGATATGTACTGGTACTTACAGAGTCTACTTATATGACGAAACAGCAGGTGCTGACGGACCTGTAATGGTTGCTACCTCTTCTGCTGAAGCAGATGTAACATTTGGAGCTACTCAGTTCTGTGGTATTACACCAGGAAACACATACAGCTTACGTGTAGATTTTATGGATGACTATTGCGCTTGGGCATTTGAATTAGATGATGTACTAATCACTCAGTCATGTAATGATTTTGCTGCGACTATAGGAACTCAAAACTGCAGCAGTGACCTAACATATGAGGTAGATGTTGATGTTACTTCTCTTGGTGCTGGGGTAACCGTAAAAATTACGGATGGAACTACGGATTACGTAACGGGCATAAACTCTGCTTCAATGCATACAATTTCTCTGGCTGCTGGTGGTAAGACTTTACGTGTAGAAAATGAAGCTGATAACACTTGCTATGTAGAAAAAGTATTTCCAGATTGTGATATTTGTTCTCTACCTGTTCAGCCTTCAGACGAATGTTCAACAGCTCCTTTAATTGACCTAAGTCAACCATTTTATGGGTCTACTAATTGTTCTTACTCGGTTAGTTCTCAAGGTTTGATAGCTCCATGTGGTGGTACTATTCATAATGATAGTTGGCTAAGGTTTCAAGCGGCAGATACAGAGGTAAAACTAGCCTATAATATTACATGGTGTGCTGCAGGAGATGTAAGTGGTGTTCAGTTTTGGATTAACTCTGGAACATGTGCAAGTTTAACAGACTGTATTGCTGAAGCTAACCCAACTGGTGGAGCGGGAACTTCCGATACTCTTACCATTACGGGAATGACTGCGGGAGATTACTATTACATACGAGTAGACGGTTATACAGGTGACTTATGTGATTACAACTTTAATCCGGTAAGTGGTATTGCCGTAACACCTGATAATGATACTTGCCCTAATGCGTCTAACATACTGTGTGGTGCTCGCGATACAAGCAGTATTTTCCTTGCAAATGCGGCAGATGCTCCTAGTGGATGTGGAGGTTTAACTCCAGGTAAAGGAGTATGGTATAAGTTTACAGGAACTGGTGATACTCTAGAAGTTTCTACGGATAACGCAGCTACAAACTTCGATACTGAAATATTTGCGTATACAGGAGTATGTGGAGCATTAACTTGTTTTGCATCTGATAACGACGGCGGTACAGGAACGACCTCTACACTAAAGTTTTTAACAACCAATGGAACCGAATACACATTCTATGTAGATGGAAATGGCTCCTCAGAAGGACAATTTGATATTACTTTCAATTGTACAGCCCCTGTTATACCTAACAATGACACCTGTTCTAATGCGGTTGTAGCAACATGTAATACTAATTACACTGAATCTATTGTAAATTCTTCCTCTTTTGGAGCTCCCGCCTCATGTGGTGGCCTAACAGCAGGAAAAGGTAATTGGTACACTTTTGTAGGGACAGATGATTCACTCATTGTTTCAACGGACAATGCAGGTACTGATTTCGACACGGAACTTATGGTTTATAGTGGAACTTGCGGTGCACTAACTTGTGTAGGTGGCGATAATGACGGTGGAACTGGAACTTCTTCTACATTTGGGTTTCAAACTTCTAGCGGGACAAACTACTACATTTACGTGGATGGAAATGGTGCTGCAGAAGGTACCTATGAGTTAAGTTTTGCATGTATTGACACCTCACTTGGAGGAGGATGTCCAGGTGCGATTGTTTCAGAGGATTTCGAAGCAACTAATATCTTCACCTGTGTTTTCACTGGAGATAACTGGTTTAGTGGTATCACAGATGTACAAGGAGAATGTGGAAACATTACTAATAGCTCAACCGCGGCTGGTAAAACATTCGATTGGACAGCGGGAACTGACCCTGGAATACCTACCAATGGTACTAATGTACTATATACTGAAGATGACGCTGGTGAAGATTGGGTACTATATGGTGCTAACAATGCAGATATTGACCTAAGCGCATATGCATGTATTGATGTTTCATTCGATTATTCCACTCGATTATCTGATGTTTCTGGTACCTCTTTGAGATTCGAAATGTTTGATGAGGTTGCGGATACTAGGCATACCATCTCAACCATTACAGCCGACCAACTTACTTGGACCAATTTTACAGTAAATGTGGATTTAAGTGTTTTGACGAACAAAACCAACGTGCGTTTCATGTTTAGAATGAACCATGACAACTCTAGTTCTATCAATTCTGATAATTACGCAGCAATTGATAATTTCTGTGTTACAGCAACTGCAACGCCTTTTAGCAATTTAGCGATCGTTTCAGATAGTACTTGTAATGGTGATGACTCTGAATTTACTGTAAGTTTCGATGTTACAGGTGGAAGCGGCAATTACGAGGTTTATAATACAGCAGATGGAACAATTTATGGTACGGTTACAAGTGCTGCAACAACTGGTACTGGCTTAAACATTACAGGAACTGTTACTGGGCCAACCTCGTTAAGCACAATCCAAGTTGATGTTAGAGAAACAGGTAGCACTTGTACAGCATCTGGTAGCCCAGTTACTATTGATGTTGCACAATGCCCAGTACTTTGCGACTGTTCAACACCAGATTGTGAGGCAGCAGGTCTATTTGCTGATATTGGAAGTGTTAGACCAGTTCTTGGTACTCCAGATGCAAATTGCGTTGACTTCAGCCCTAACCAAACGCCTGGCACTTATACCAC
>JAHDFW010000030.1:21257-28837 GCA_020627945.1 Cytophagales bacterium | reverse complement strand
CCTATGATAGCAACTCCATTTACTTCTCCAGCATCCTCTTCCAATTCCTCATCCAAAAAACCATATACCACTACATCGTTTTTCAACAAGATTTCCAATGATGATTTCCCTATCGAATTTACTCCTAATATTAATACTGGATGTTCCATGAATTAAATCGCTTCTGTTTTGTTAAATTTATTCCGTGTAGCTAGATCAATCCTTACTTCTTCTTTTTTTGAAACATAGATCGCTCAAACTTCGCCCTCAGCCACGGTTGTGCAAAACTAATATTCCCTACAACAAGTATGAATAAAAATGGCAAATAACTTACTTTATAACGATACAAGGTTCCAAAATTAGGTGCAACCAAAGGAAGGATCCCTGCAAGAACTACTATATGAAAGATTAGAGCCAATTCTAATGCCGTCAATGTTCTTGCCCCACTCTTTCTAAAATCATAGAACATGAGAACAAATAAAGCCATCAACACCATCATCTCTAATGCCACGTAGGCCATATAGATATTCTTAACATCCCATGCAAATGGACCAAAAAAACCGTACGCAAATGACTTGGGTAGATTCTTAAGAAAGAACTGCGCCCCATCATCTGTTGGGTTTCCTGAATATGAAATCACCTTATCTGGGTTAGATTCAGCCAAAGACTTCTGATACGTATCCGTCATTTGACTCAATAAATTTTCAGGGGCAAGGTTTTGATGCAATTGACTTGCATAAAACAAAATCCCAACGAAAAAACAGGCCCCACCCAAATAAACCATCCAGCGTTTCCCTCTAACAATCTGCTTTGCAAAATTAATGTACAGATACAAGAAGATGGTTGGCAAGGCTACAGCCAAATAATAATACTTAATCTTGTACAATAGAAAGATTCCAGAAAGGCATGCAAAAGTACTCCACATGGTAATTGTTTTCACATTCAGGTTAACTTGAATCATATAACCAATCAGAAAGGCTAAACTCCCAAATGCAAGGCTCTCTTTCAAAATACCTGCAGAATTGAAGACAGTCGAAGGTAAAAACAATAACACTATCAACGCTGCATATTTTAATCTTGGATAATGCCTGTAGATATTTTTCAGGCAGTAAAAGGTTCCGAAATACGCGTACAGGCTAAAGTACCAACTATTAATCCAATAATTCTTGTTGGTAATCAAATTAAGTAAACTATTAATTTTGGTCATTAAAAAGGCTCTGGGTTGATTCCAGTATACAGATCCCATCTTCCAGTAATCGCTCTTAAACTCACCATAAAATATAGCTCTCCAATACGCTTCCCATGAATCGAGTTCATAAATTTCGTTCATGGTAATACTAGCTTTAAAATATCGACCAGCATCTGCTTCTAAATAGTAGTAGGAAGCCATTAAGGTAAAAATAAACTTTACCGCTAACCCAATCCAGAAGTAATCTATTGCCTCCGATTTATTGTTTCTTTTGTAAAAGAAAAAACAAAGCGTAAGGATAATGCTAATATTAATCAGATAGTTGACCCACTCGTGCATTCTGCAATGCTAATGATTCGAGACCAATTTTACAAAAAAGACAACATTTTCGATCGCAATAATTTGTTTTTAATTCGAGCAACGATTGAGATTCGGCGGCATTGCAAGCACGTAAACCATGTTGCTCCCAAAATCGAGTATTTGCATTTTGTTCTGCAGGGAGTGTTTTCAATAATTCCAAAACCAATCCCCCAGTCTTTCTCCTAAAGCCCTTTTTTTCGGCTATCAGTATTAATGGTGCGATTGCATTAATGATAATTTTGGTGGTAAACTGTGCTCCAAATGGCTTGATGCCTTCTTGTTTATTAAAGATCAGATTACATTTAGTCAATAATTCATTCGCTGAACTAGCCGACTTTATAAGCTCGATTAATTCGTCTTTCTTGAACAAAATTAATGCTAGCTGATCCATCCTATTATATGGCAATGAAGCAGGTCTAACTCCTTTAGATTTCCACTGACTTTTCGGCATGGTATAAAGCCCCTTAGGTAATCGTTGTTTGCTTTGATAGGAATCAAACCCAGCCAAATATCTTAACAACTCTGCAATTTCACTGACGCCAAGTAACTCGCATTGAGGAGCTTTTTTGTAAACTTCAAAGAGGTCTTCAAAATTTTGGGTATTACAGGGCATTCCGACCACCACAAACATTCTTCGTAGTACCATCTGTTTAAAATCTGAATCTTTTCTCCAAATCTCTTTTATTCTGCGTTCCATTCTTTGTGTCAAACTATGTACAAGCATTTTATCTACGGTGTGCTTCGAAATCGAATTTAACGCATATGAACATGCTATTTGCCCATCTCCTTTAACGGATTGATAATGCTTCATTTCTTCAATTAGTGAAACACGAGATTCTAACTGTAATGTTGGAATTAAAGTCTTATCTGATCTAAGATAAGGTTGATTGCATTGGCTCTTCCAAACCACATGAAGTACTACGGAATTATAGGCAGGATCTAAATGATGTTTATGATTTTTCCAGTCACTTTCAAAAATGTGAATCTCTACGCTTCCCCACCAATCTAGGTTCCCAATGCGAATCACGGCATTTAAGAAATCAGGACCAGAATTAGCATTATGTACCCCAACATCTTTAATCATAATCTCAGAACCATCGATACTTCGAAGGTTCTTGAAATCAAACAATTGAAACTTCCAGATGTAATGCAAGAAGTCTTCGGACATTTCCTTAACTTTACCCACAAGTTAAAGATATATCTATTTTTACGTTTATGAAATCTTTTTTTTACATTTTAAGCGCTATTAGTGGAGCTCTTGCAGTTGGCATAGGCGCATTTGGAGCTCACGGTCTTAAACAAATTCTGGAGGCAAATCAACGAATTGATACGTTCAATACGGGTGTTCAATATCATTTCTATCACACATTCGCGTTATTAGCAGTGGCTATCATCATGCAGAACCAAGATTCGAAATGGTTGAATTATGCAGGCTGGTCTTACATCGTTGGTATTTTACTTTTTTCTGGATCATTATATATCCTATCCCTTACCAACATTACTAAATTGGGTGCCATTACACCTCTTGGTGGAGTAGCATTCATCGCGGGATGGATCTTAATGCTTCTTCATTTTGTAAAACAATAGTTTCACTATGCTTCAGGAAGTACAAGTCTGTGTTGCTCAGCTAGATGCTGACAACACAATTCTTTACCCTACGGACACTATTTGGGGGCTAGGTTGTGACGCACATAGTCAAAAAGCATTTGAGCGCATTTATAATATCAAACAACGGCCTGCGAATAAATCTGTGATCGCACTGGTAAACGACAAGGAGATGTTGAAACGGTATGCAATAGTAGACTTCAACAACCCTAAACTGATGAGTTTACTCAACTCTAATACACCTACTACGATCATCTATCAACCTACCGCTGAATGTCCAAAGCATCTGATTTCAGAATCTGGTGAAGTAGCAATTCGCATTGTTCAAGATGATTTCTGTAAGGTTGTAATAGAAAATTTTGGACGTGCTATTACTTCTACATCTGCTAATCCATCTGGTCACCCATCTCCAGCTAATTTTTCAGAAATTCATACTTCTATTTTGAATGAGGTTGATTATGTGGTAAATTGGCGCCAACATGAAATGCAAAACCCATCACCGTCTCGAATAATGAGATTTAATGATGGCATGTTAGAACAATTGAGATAGATATTTATTTTTAAAACGTACTTCGTAAATTACGGCAAATATGAACAACGATTACATTGAATCTAAACTTAACGCTGATGAAAAAGGTTTTTACATCGGTAACCGATTGATACTTCCATTTAGATGCAACTTGATCAAATTAATTGCTGACAATCACATATACACTGAATTTGTTGGGAATGAAGATGTTAAGGTCAGTCAGGATACGCACAACACCTCTATTTATTTCCGCGAAAGTGGTAGATTAAAGCGTTTTGATGATGATAGCTATGAGTTAGTAAAGTTGGTTGTGGCTGATCTAGATGTTAATCTTTGTGATCGTTCTAATCACATCAAATTGATCTGTGAACTAGGCGAAAATCATACGGTTACAGTACGTAAAGCTACTCGCGAAGACTTGTTCATTGAATAAATTGATGGAGTTTCTATCAACTCATCGAATTCTTTAAGTTTACTTACATAACGTGATTGCTCTCCCTCAAAATCCTATTTTCGAGGCCATAGGCTCTATTGCCGATCTCAAATCCATGGACTGCTATGTGGTAGGTGGATTTGTACGAGATCTATACCTTAAAAGGCCCTCGAAAGATATTGACTTTCTTGTAGTTGGTGATTGTCTAGCCGTTGCTGAAGGGTATGCAAAAAGTATTTCTCCTGCTACCAAGGTAAATTACTTCAAGAATTTTGGAACCGCAATGGTTAAAGGAGATCATGGAGAAGTAGAGTTTGTAACCGCTCGTAAAGAATCTTATCGTAGTGATTCCAGAAATCCTAAAGTAGAACCAGGCTCACTTATGGATGATCTAAGTCGTAGAGATTTCACCATTAATGCTCTGGCGATTCGAGTTAATAAGGATGGGTTTGGAACTTTAGAAGATAAATTCGATGGTATTCAAGATTTGAAAAGGAAGATAATCAAAACACCTCTTGACCCTGATATAACGTTTTCGGATGACCCTTTGAGAATGATGAGGGCGGTACGTTTCGCAAGCCAACTTAATTTCGATATTCACTCCGATACGTTTGAAGCTATAATCAAAAACAAAGATCGAATTAGCATCATATCTAAAGAGCGCATTACGGATGAATTAAATAAAATAATATTGTCCCCGACTCCTTCTTATGGATTTAAACTCTTAGACGCTTGTGGTTTACTAGAATTAATATTCCCAAAGTTTGTAGAGCTCAAAGGAGTTGAAACACGTGATGGTAAATCTCATAAAGACAACTTTTATCATACGCTTCAGGTGTTGGACAACTTATCTGTAAATACCAATGACCTTTGGCTTCGATGGGCTGCAATTTTGCACGATATAGCAAAACCTGACACCAAACGGTTCAACAAAAAAGCAGGTTGGACCTTTCATGGTCATGAGGTATTGGGAGCTAAAATGGTCCCAAAAATTTTCAAAAGCCTACGTTTACCACTGAACGATAAAATGAAGTATGTTCAAAAATTGGTAAACCTGCATTTAAGACCCATTGCTTTAGTGAAGTCTATAGTAACTGATTCTGCAATTAGAAGACTGCTTTATTTAGCTGGAGATGACGTTGAAGACCTAATGATGCTTTGTAGAGCTGATATCACTTCCAAAAATGATAAAAAGGTTAAGCGCTATTTGCAAAATTTCGATTTGGTAGAAGAAAAGCTTCAACGTGTTGAAGAGGATGACCAAATCCGTAATTTCCAACCTCTAATTGGTGGAGCTCACATCATGGAAATGTTTGACATCAAACCTTCTCGAGTAATTGGTGATATCAAAGAAGAATTGACCGAGGCTATCCTTCAA
The DNA here is from genome assembly GCA_020627945.1 of Cytophagales bacterium. GTDB lineage: Bacteria > Bacteroidota > Bacteroidia > Cytophagales > JAHDFW01 > JAHDFW01. Next base: position 23,364 of record JAHDFW010000030.1, on the reverse strand, counting down.
GGAAAAATCAAGAATAACTTCAAAGCTTCTTACGCATTTGTGAAGGATATGGGAAAAGCCAAAGGGCTAAAATTGGTAAAAGAACTACCTATCCCAAAAAGTGAATCGGATAAAAATGAATAATTCGGAATCTGATTTCCACTCTTTAGATTCATTTACTTTTCTTGATATAATTAAGGACGCTTTCCAACTGTACAAAAAGAATTTCAAGGGGTTGACAATATTTATGTTATTCTTTATTGTTTTTATTAGCAGTATTGTAGGTCTCATATTTGGTCTAATTTGGGTTTGGGACTTAAGTTATGCTAACACTACCTCCCTTCTTAACAAAATTTGGCTACCTGCTTTTGCTATATTACCACCAGCTTTATGTGGAATCTATCTTTTAATTTCAGATAAATCGGAAGTGACCTCTTCCTTCAAACATTTTATTGGAAGTCGTAAGTTCTACGGAAAAGTATTGGGAGCTAACATCTTAAAATCGTTTTATTCCTTCCTCTGCTTTATTATCGTACTATTTGTATTCTACCTGTTCTTTTTTGGAATATTTCCTACTACCGAACCGCAGGAGCCTGTTGGTATAGCAAGGCAATTTAGCAGTAGTTGGGTTGAACACTTGAATTTAGCCATGCAGTTAATAGCTCTACTTCTACCTCCTTTTATAATCTTCGTAGTATACCAATTTACAACCCCCTATATTATATTAGATAATCAGAGCGTAGCAAAAGCTATGTCTAAAAGCCGTAAAATCTTTATTAAACTTAAGGGTAAGCTAATTGGCCTCTTTTTTTGTTATTTGTTTTTTACTCTAACTTCTGCAGCTACTGCTGGATTCGCTTTAATTTTAACTTTACCATATATGTATTGTCTCAAATACTGCTTCTTCCGGCGATTTTCAATACAAAGGGACCCCGCTCTAAGCAAACTAGATGAATTCGGCACCAAAGTGGTTGACCAAAATTTAGAAACGAATATTCCTTAATCTAAACTTGGCTAATGCAACTCTTCGAATTTCCATCAACTTAAAGCGCTATATAAGCAGGAGCTTTCAAATATTTTTATATTTTTGATTTACCACCCAATTAATACCATTAAATGAGCAATAAATTTGAACATATTTTGGAGGATGTTCCAAACTTGGAATTCTCAGATGTCTTCTCTGATGCTTATGACCTCTTCAAAAATAATTTTGGCAACCTTGTTGGGTACACGCTTATATTGGGAGTCTCCTATTTTGTAAGTTCATTCATGGGTTCGCTTTTTATATCTGTAGAATCTCAAGACATCACCGACTCTTCTTTTCTAGCAGGTAAGATACTTGTTGGTCAATTGATCAATTTTCTACTGGGAATGGTAGTGTATATAATGGTAGCAGGATTCTATACGTTTTTAAGAAGTGCTAAAAATGGTAAACCTGAATTCAATAGGTTTTGGGATAGTTTTAAAAAGTTTGGTCAAATCATTGGCTGTAATCTTCTTCAGATTCTGTTTATGGCTATATTTTTAAGTGTCATATTCGCTATTGTATTTGCCGTTGGTATGAATGGTTTCGATACCAATAGTTTAGAAAGCTTTTTTGAAGATTTATTAACTCCTGGCAAAATAGTAACCACAATAATTGCGTTACTCGTTTTTGTCTATGTACCTTTAATTGTAATATACTTACTCTACGTTTTCTCAATCCCATTGATTGTTGATGCAAATCTAGGTGTATGGGAAGCTATGGAAACTAGCAGAAAAGTAGTAATGAAAAGATTCTTTCTAATTCTCGCTATTTGTATTGTATTAGCCTTAATGACATCATTCGGAACCGTTATTACTTGTTATTTAGGAGCTTTAGCGCTTGTACCATTTGGTTTCTGTGTTATTTTCACGATGTACAATACTCTTTTTAAGCCACACGAATTATCGCATGATCTAGTAAGTGAATTTGGACAAGCTGAAATAGACCAAAACATGGAGGAGGACCCTATCTAAAATTATTAATCTTATAACATTTAATTAAACATACTATGCACGAAAAAATCGAAAAACTAATTGAATCTGACATTAAACTCGATTTCGGAGACATCTTCTCCGATGGATGGAAAAATTTTAGTGACAGTGC
>JAHDFW010000030.1:0-21157 GCA_020627945.1 Cytophagales bacterium | reverse complement strand
AGTCACACATTTAGAGGGTTCGAAGATGATAATCTTATTGAAGACTTCGGAAATGTTCAGCCAGACGTAAATATGGAAGAACCTTCTTAAAAATTAGTAAAGAGTAACAAGAAAGCCCTGACTTATTTAACCAAGTCAGGGCTTTTTTTTATTTAGTAAAACTCTTAATTCTATTGAACCGCTACTCATTCAATGCCCAATCATATTCCATATATCCCATGGATGCTCCTTCATTAATCTTAGTATTGCTATACTTATTCAAATAATTGATAAGTCCTTCTGTCCCTCCAAAATCTACCGCATACCACTCAAAGATTTTTGAGACCTTAATCTCATCAGCTGCCAAAGAATTCTTTGAAGTATTGTTAACAAAGTATTTTGCAGACTTCGTCATTTGGCTTGTCAGTCGGTCCGCAACAAATGCTTCATTCAACAACTTAGGACATGATTTAGCTGCACAGTTCACTGCAAAATGTATCATAGGCTCTTTAAACGTAGGGCGTATAATTTGATTTTCGATATCATTCAAGGTAAGCTGGCGCGTTCCAGAACGAGTGATCTTTGTATCCCAAGCCTTATCTATTTTAGTAATACTACTTAATGGATAATTATTTAAAATAAGATCGATAGTAGCTGCATTGTAAAGGTTAATCCAATACGCTAATTTTTGATTTCTACTCCAGGTTGACTCAGGCACTGTATTTTCCAACAACGTCAAATAAACTTTCAGTTTTGCATGTTCCGTTTTTAAACCTTTATAATTTACTTTACCGCTAGAGGAAACATATTTTCTTAGCAACTGGTCAAAAGGTTCGTGAGCATGAAAGTCTACCTTTGGAGTTTCTTCTTTAATTTCTTCTTTTACCGCTTCTTTTACGGTCTCAACTTCTTTCACAACTTTTTCGGTGGATGCAGCAGTAGTCTCTTTTACTGTTTCTTCAATTGATTCTTTAACAGTCACAACTTCTTCCTCTTCTTGTTGCAATGTTTCAGACTCCTCTGAACTAGCATCAGATTCACCAACTACATCTTCTGCGGTCGCTACCTCTTCAGTAACTTCTTCCTCAATGTTGCTCTCTAATTGGCTAGATACTTCTTCTACATGCTCTTCCCCGTCCTTATTTGACGTTGATTCGGATGAACATGCGATCATAAATACAGTTAATAATGTTGCTATAAGCAAACTTAGATTTTTAGTTTTTATCATAATTGGTCTCATATTTCAGATTATCAAACAGTAATGCTCACAAAAAAAGTTCTTTATTTTTAGTATAATTGTAAAAAATCAAAAAATCATGAAAAGAGTTCTACTTTTTATTTTGTTAGGTTTGGCGACTCAACTGTCGGTTTTTGCTCAGTTTGGAGGTAAACCAGTTTACGATATTCTGGCGGTTCAGGGGTCAGACACATTAGGAACGATAAGGGTTGAAATGTATCCAGAAATAGCACCTTTACATGTTGCTAATTTTGATTCAATCGTAAAAGCTCCAATAAGTTTTGATAATAGAGCTTTTCACAGAATTATTCCTGACTTCATGATTCAAGGTGGGGATCCAAACTCCATAAGTGGACCAGAATCTACATGGGGACAGGGCGATCCAAGCCAAGCAAACGTAGATGCTGAGTTTAGTCCGTTAAGTCACAATCGAGGAATCCTTTCTGCGGCACGACGAGGAGATGATATTAACAGTGCCTCTTCTCAGTTTTTTATCTGCGTTGCCAATTCTCCTCACCTAGATAATCAATACACTATTTATGGTAATGCCATCAGTGGAATGGCTGTTGCAGATACAATCGTTTATAAACCCGTTGTTAATACCGATAACAATAGACCTGTAGATAAAATTGAGATGTTCATTGATTATATCCATACAGATTCTACAATACCTGCTAATGCTCCTGAGTCCCTAACACCTGCAGATGGAACTGTCGATTTGGCAACTTCTACTTCATTTTCATGGAATGCACCTGCTACAAATGACTTTTTGCTGTATACTATTCATTTTTCACAAACCAGTGACTTTTCCGATATGGAAAAAATCATACATGTTAATAGCAATAGTACTAGTTGGTACGTTGGTGACCTGGAACAAGGGTTTAAACAGTATTATTGGAGAGTTTGCGCTAATAATGGAGGAAACCTTAATTGCTCCGAGACAAGAACTTTAACGACTTACCTTCCTAAACCAAATCTTATTTTTCCTTACGATAGTCTGGACCCTACTTCTACCCTTCCAAACTTGACTTGGGAATCAACAGAACAGGCAGAAGAATATCATGTTCAAGTTTCTAGAAACTCAAACTTTAATATCACGTTACAAATTGCATTGGATACTGTTGTGTCTGATACTTCTTTCCTAATTACGGACACACTATTGACCAATTCGAAATATTACTGGCATGTAGCTCCAGTTAAAGATGGTAAGGAAGGTTCTTTCTCAGACATTTGGACATTTACAACCACTCAGTTTGTTGGAATTGCGGATGCCACATCTTCTTCCAAACTTAAGTATTACCCGAACCCTACTTCATCTTTGGTCAATATTAGTTTAGATCAAAACCTTAGCGATGTTGAGATTAAGATTATAAATCAATGGGGACAAGAAATCTTTAGTGATTATTATCAAAACAATGGTACTATTAGGCTGGACTTGACAAATCAACCTGCTGGAATGTATTTTATTCAAGTGTTTAACTCTAATAAAAATGAGCTTCTTGGTATTGGTAAAGTAGCACTTCAGCCTTTAAGGTAACCTGAATCACGTAATCCTTTATAGATTGCACTTATAGTCAAATAATGTACAATTGACATTGGTGCAAGTTGGACTATGCCTTTAAGTAAGGTATCAATTGGCAAGTTGATTAGATTTCTAAGGAGGAAGTTAGATTTATAACGACCATATTGATAAAGACCTTCGAACTCTGGATGTTTGATTAGAATTTTAGGCATGTTGTATTTCCCAAATTCATACACATCTTTTAAAGCCTTATCCAATTGCTTATCCATTTCTGAAGTTGCTGCTGCATAAGGGTTATATACGAGAGGTACATTGTAATGCTTTTTTATTCGATATCCCAATTCGGTATCATCGCCACCATAGTGCTTAAGTCCTTCCCACTGGCCATCAAGCTCAATTAGCATTTGAGTATCCATAGCAACATTTTGAGTATTCAAATAATGTGTCGGGATCACATCTCGTGCCTTAAATTTCCCTCGTCCAGTATGATATTGATACTTAGCCCAAATGTTTTCTTTTCGATTAGTGTACCTAACGGTGCCAAGCGAGATGCAATTTGTTTTTTCTAACTGTTTGGCATGTTGCTCAAGTAGGTCTGGCTCTGGAATTAAATCAGAATCCATATACATGGAATACTTGGCTTCAAGATATTTCAACCCTTGATTTCTATTTGCCGAACGTCCATGGTTTTGACGATCATCAAAAAACACTCCGATTACATCGACAACACCCCGAGATTTATATTGATCAATTACCTTTAAAATTTCAGTCGGATCATCATTGATACAAACAATAACTCTAAAATCTTTGAGTGTTTGCTTTTCAAAACCTTCCAAACAAGCTTGAACACTTTCTGGATTCTTGTAACTGGGCACTATGATATCAAAAAGCTTCTGCATACCATCATTAGCACTCATACATCCCTAATAACTCTTCTTCGTAATTTTCCCAACAAAGATCATTTGCGGCATTCTCAGTATTGTTACGGTATTCTTGATACCTTACTGAATCTTCTAAAATCTCATTAATCACCTCGGCCAATTTCTCTGGAGTTCTTTCATATAGAACTACTCCAATTTCATGCTGCTCAGTAATCCTTTTCAATTCAGGTATATCAGATGCAACTACAGGTAAACCTGCTTGTATATAATCTAGAAACTTATTCGGCAAACTATAAGTGGAGTTTAATCCAAAAGCTTCTTCCAAACTCAACCCAATCGTCGCTTTTGTTGTAATATTTGGCAACTCCTGTAAAGGAACAAAACCGTGAAAAACCACCTTCTCTTCCACATTAAATTTCCGCGCTAGGGTCTTTATGTCGTCTAGAATATCTCCTCCTCCTACGATCCAGAACTTAACATTCTCCAAGTACTGAAGTGCTTCAACCATAAGTTCTACTCCACGAGCAGGATGTACATTCCCTTGATAGATTAAAACGCGTTCTGTAGAAGGAACAGAGCGATCAACATCATTACGTCTTCTAGGAACATTAGGAATCACCTTTACCACCTTGTTATACGTTTTGCTATAGATTTCAGCAATCGTTTTATTTACGGTAGAAAACTCCTTTAAGAATGGGAAAATAGATTTTTCCAGCGCCACCCAAACCGCTCTTGTAGCAGGACGTTCAACCAACTCGGGAAGTTCAGTAAAATACTCGTGACAATCGAATACCAATTTTTTGAAACGCAATTTCGATACTAAAAAGTTAGGAAAAAGCACATCATGATCATTTGCGGTAAGAATATCGCATTTCTGGAAAAGCAAGTACCAGAATAGTTTAAAGTTGTACTCTATATAAAACAGTTTACCACGATCAAAAATCATGGAAATTCGATGGGTTTTATAATCTCTTGGTTTTAATGGAACTGAGCTAGGCCTATTTCTCCCCACTAACTTCACCTCATAACCATTATTATGCAGGGTTGTACAAACCTTGTGCAAACGATTATCTATGGTAAGGTCATTTGTGACCGATAAAACTACCCGTTTCCCCAACTTATTTCAGAAAAGTTTAGTGATCTAGAAACCTTACTAACGCTACAATTTCATTTCTGGTATATCTCCAGAAATAACAAGTTCTCCTTCAGTAGCCGCTTGAATTTCTTCAACACTTACACCCGGCGCACGTTCTATCAAATGGAATGCTCCATCTTTAATTTCCAGTACACATAAATTGGTTACCACTTTTTTCACACACCCTACGCCCGTTAATGGCAAAGTACATTTCTTCAGCATTTTTGAATGCCCCTTTTTGTTCGTGTGCATCATAGCCACGATAATGTTTTCGGCAGATGCTACAAGATCCATTGCACCCCCCATTCCTTTAACCATCTTCCCAGGGATTTTCCAATTAGCAATGTCTCCGTTCTGATCTACTTCCATAGCTCCTAAAACAGTCAATTGAACATGTTGACCTCTAATCATAGAAAAGCTGGTGGCAGAATCAAAAAACACAGCACCAGGCATAGTAGTAATAGTTTGCTTACCCGCATTTATTAAATCTGCATCTTCTTCTCCCTCGAAAGGAAAGGGTCCCATTCCTAAAACACCATTTTCAGACTGAAACTCAACTGCTATTCCCTGAGGAATATAATTTGCAACCAACGTTGGAATTCCTATTCCAAGGTTTACGTACCAACCATCTTGTAACTCTTGTGCGATACGTTGCGCTATTTCATTTTTAGTTAATGCCATTCTTAAATAATTTTTAGGTCGACCTATGCTTCCTTTTTTCTTACAGTTACTTGCTCAATACGTTTTTCGTATTTATCTCCTTGGAAAATACGTTGAACAAAAATCCCAGGAGTATGGATCTGATTTGGATCTAACTCTCCGGGCTCTACTAATTCCTCCACTTCGGCAATAGTAATTTTACCAGCCATTGCCATCATTGGATTAAAATTTCTTGAGGTCGCTTTATAGATCAAGTTACCCGCTGTATCTCCTTTCCAAGCTTTCACAATAGCAAAGTCAGCTGTAAGTGCAGATTCTAAAATATGTGGTTTCCCATTAAATTCTCTTACTTCTTTTCCTTCAGCGATTTCAGTTCCATAACCTGCAGGTGTGAAAAATGCTGGAATTCCAGCTCCTCCTGCTCTACATCTTTCTGCTAAACTTCCTTGTGGAATCAAATCCACTTCAAGTTCTCCAGTCAACATCTGACGTTCAAACTCATCATTCTCCCCTACATAGGAAGAAATCATTTTCTTAACTTGACGTTGTTGTAACATCAAACCTATCCCAAAATCATCTACTCCTGCATTATTCGAAATACAAGTCAAACCTTTGGTTCCTTTATCTACCAATGCACTGATGCAATTTTCTGGAATTCCGCATAAACCGAATCCACCAAGCATCAAGGTCATATTATCTTCGATCCCATCGATCGCTTCTTGAGCGTTTTTTACAACTTTATTAATAGCCATTATACCTATTCGTTTAAAGAACCTAAAAGTAGTTAAACTACAGAACAAGCCAAAATCCAATACATTTTATATTACATTGAAAAAAAAATAAAATTTTCTGTAATAATTTCAACGACCCTGCGTCTAACCAATAAAAACATTTGTGAAACAAGGTTTCCATAACATAATGAATGAACACCAACAAATGATCTGGAGGATCTGTAGAGGTTATTTAGATGACCAAGACGACCAGAAAGATCTGTTTCAGGAGATCATGAATAAAATCTATTCGAATTTTATTAAAGATCATGGCCCGCTTTTGAAACGGCTAAATAAAAATTTACATAAACTCAGAAAATAGCTGGAGATTCGTCTTATTCACAGGTAATAATACTTTAAGCAACCATTTCTAATTTACCTTTGTCCTAGAAAAGAGGGTGGCAGAACCTTAGAATTATCTAATTTTTCTATTTTTGCCTAGATATTCGAAATACTATGTCGGTAGAGGTAAAGGAACTAAGCAAAATATATGGATCGCAACATGCGGTAGACAACATTTCGTTCTCAATTAAGGAAGGAGAAATTGTAGGATTTCTTGGCCCAAATGGAGCGGGAAAATCTACTACCATGAAAGTTGCAACAACGTACATCCCACCTACTTCGGGTACGATTGAGGTTTGTGGATATGATGTAATTGATAAACCTATGGAGGTCCGTAAAAATATTGGGTACCTTCCTGAGCATAACCCATTATATCTAGACATGTACGTCCATGAGTACATCCGATTTATCGGTTCACTACATGGAATAAAGGGACGTAACTTGGTTGACCGTGTTAAATATATGGTTGAACTTTGCGGGTTAACTGTTGAGCAAAACAAAAAGATCGGTGCTCTTTCTAAAGGTTATAGACAACGTGTAGGACTTGCTCAGGCTTTAGTACATGATCCTAAAGTATTAATTTTAGACGAACCTACTACTGGTTTAGACCCTAACCAAATCGTAGAAATCAGAAGTCTGATTAAAAGCATTGCTAAAGACAAAACCATTATCTTCTCCACGCATATCATGCAAGAGGTTCAGGAAATTTGTGACCGCGTTATCATTATTAACAAAGGAAAAATAATTGCCGACAAACCATTGAATGAAATGCAGTCAGTAACGGAAAATCAGTCCGTAAACATTATTGAGTTTGATGGTCCAATAAATATGGAGTTGATAAAAGCTGTTTCTGGTGTTATAGAAGTTACATCTATGGGTGGAAATCTATATAAAGTTACCTCAGGTAAAATTGATGTGCGTGCAGAGATTTTCAAACTTGCCTCCGATAACAACTGGACTCTTCTTGGCATGAAGAAAGAAGAACATTCGCTGGAAACTATATTCCAAACATTAACAAAAAAAGAAGAATGATAAGTATTCTTATGAAAGAACTGAGAGCTTATTTTAGCTCTTTGATCGCATATATCGTTATAATTATATTTTTAGCAGCCACAGGAATCTTAACTTGGATTGGAATTCCTTCACTCGCTGACAGTGTATTTGACACGGGCTATTCGTCGTTGGATAGTTTGTTCTCTGTGGGAATTTGGGTGCTTTTACTTCTTATCCCTGCAATTACAATGGGATCTTTTGCCGAAGAGAAGAGAACAGGAACTATTGAGTTACTGCTTACTAGGCCGATCACTAATTTTCAATTAATTGGCGGTAAGTTTTTAGCCATCATGTTGCTGGTTAGTTTCGCTATTTTACCAACGCTAGTATATTATTTCACCATTTACCTTTTAGGTAGTCCTGTTGGTAATATTGACTCTGCTGGAACATTTGGCTCCTACATAGGATTAGTTGGGCTTGCTGGAGTGTTCTGTTCGATAGGAATGTTTGCATCATCGATCACCAACAGTCAAATTGTGTCTTTTATTTTAGCACTTACATTATGTTTTTTCATATCTGTAGGACTAGGTTGGGTATCAGATTTTTTCATGTGGTCACCTGCTGGACCTATTTTAAAATTATTGGGAGCAGATGAACATTATAGAGTAATGAGTAAAGGTCTTCTTGATTCAAGGGACTTACTTTACTTCGTAAGTGTTGTAGCGATTATGTTGCTGGCAACAAAACTTTCATTGGATAGTCGTAAGTGGTAATAATTAAAGAACAGAGTTTTTAGAAACGCATGAAGGGAAATAGAAATAAAGACCTGCTTTACTTTGTAATCGCATTATCAGCGATAGTATTTATCAATATTATTGCCTCAAAATATTTCTTCCGAATTGATTTAACGGAGGAAAAAAGATACTCGATCAATGACGCTACAAAAAAGATGTTGGAAAATGTAGATGACGTCGTTTACATAGAAGTATATCTCGAGGGTGAATTTCCTGCTGGATTCAAAAGATTACAGTCGGCAGTAAGAGAAACATTAAACGAATTCCAAATTTATTCGGACAATGTACAATTTGATTTTATTGATCCTGCTGATTTCCCAGATGATAAAAGTCGAAGAAAGTTTCAACAACAATTGGCAGAAAAAGGAATTCAACCTACCAACCTAGTAGCCAACGAAAATGGTAAACGCACCGATAAGATTATTTTCCCTGGCGCATTAGTACGTTATGGTAATAAAGAATCTGCGGTAATGTTGCTTGGTGGTTCGGCTGGTTCTTCTCCTGAACAACAGCTTAATACTTCCGTTGAAGCAGTTGAATACAATTTTGCGGATGCCATTCGTAAAATGACTATGAAGAAGAAAAAGCGGATTGCCATGCTCCAAGATCATGGTGAACTTTCTGGAATAGACATCCTTAGTCTTAGAATGGAATTAGCCCCTTATTACGATCTAAACTCGGTAAACATTAAATCAGAAGTTAATTTGGATGACTACGATTTGGTGATCTGTGCAAAACCTACCAAAAAATTCAGTGATACTTCCTTATTCAAATTGGACCAATATATTGTGAAAGGAGGAAATGCCTTATTTATGGTAGATATCATGAATGTCCAATTGGATAGTATTGGTGAAACTGGTCAATTTGTAATTCCATACGACCTTAATCTACGAGACTTTTTCTTCAAATTAGGAGTTCGTCTAAACCCTGACCTTATCAAGGATTATTATTCAGGGGCATTACCTATGATGACGGGGTACACTGGTAATCAACCGCAGATGCAACTTATGCCTTGGAGATTCTACCCTAAGATCAGTAAATTTGGAGAACACCCTATTTCAAAAAGTTTAGGAGGTGTATTATCCAAATTCACGGGATCCATTGACACAGTAAAAGCTACTGGAATTACAAAAACACCTTTAATGTTCACATCTGATTATTCAAAGATAGTTAGTACACCTGTTCGAGTTAATTTCAATGAATCAAGACTTGAGGTAGATCCTGCTATGTATACAAGTGGATCGCAAGCAATTGGATATTTGCTAGAAGGTAAATTTAAATCTATGTTCAAAGGTAGATTAAAGTCTAAAACGATCGAAGCGTTTGATTACAAAGAACAAGATCAACCTGGGAAGGTTATTATTTTCTCAGATGGAGATTTACTACGTAATGATATCAACCCAAGAAATGGCAAAGCTCTTCCTCTAGGACTGGACCTTTACACTCAAAGACAATTTGCAAATCGTGACCTTGTGCTTAATTGCATAGATTACACATTGGACGAATCGGGTTTAATTCAGGCACGTAACAAAAATGTTATTCTTCGTCCTCTGGATAAAGTGAAGGTCAAAAAGAATCGAACATTATATCAGGTAATCAATGTGGTTACGCCAATTGTTTTAGTAATCGTATTTGCAATTATCTGGTTTATTTTAAGAAAGAGAAAATACCAACGTTTCGCTTAATAATAGCTTCGTTGAAAACACATATTGACCGACTAGTTAGGTATACGCAACCTTTAACAAGTTCAAGTATCAAAATATTCAATTAGAACAACTATGTCTAAAGTAACTAAAACCATCATTTCGATTGTTGTTGTCGCAGCATTGGGCTATGCGGCTTTCTTTGTAATGAATGACTCAAAAACGGTAAACTTCAAAAAAGAAGATTCTGAATTTGCCGTTAAAGATATTGAGTCTTTAACCATGATTTTTTTAGCCGACAAAAGGGGTAATCGCAACAAACTTGTAAAACAGCCGAATGGTAAATGGCAAGTAAATGAGGATTACTACGTCGCTGAACATATGATGGAACTACTCTTAAGAACGCTACAACAAGTTCAGGTTAAAAACCCTGTTCCTAACGCAATGCACAATATGGCCGTAAAGAACCTTGGAGTTGTTGGGATTAAGGTTGAGCTTTATGCAGGAGAACACCTTAAAACATTTTATGTAGGAGGAACTACTAACGATGATCTAGGTACTTTCTTTATCATGGAAGGATCAGAAACCCCGTTTGTTTGTCATATCCCAGGTTTTGATGGTTTCCTTACTTCTCGTTTTGAAATAAAAAGAGCTAATTGGATCGATCGTTCTTATTTCACCAGTCCAAAATCGGAAATCAAATCTATTATGGTTAAATATGGATCAGGAAGTGATGAGGATTTTACAATTACCGCAGATAATGGTTCATTTGGTGTAGATAACATATCGAACCTAGATTCTTCGACTTTAAATAAGTACCTAAACTACTACTCCAATACACATTTCGAAAGTTACGTAAATACGGAAGACAGACAACAACTTCAAGATTCATTGGAGGCGGAGATTCCTTTTTGTACTATTCAAATGGAACATCAGGATGTAAAACAATCCCGTCTTTTAAAACTATATCCGTTCAAAAGCTTGGATCGAATGTATGGAATTACGGAACAAGGAGATTTAATTACTGCTCAATACTTCAATTTCAATCAGTTAATGGTGAAAAAATCTTTTTTCGAAAAGGCTAAGCCTGAATTGTAGGAAGTTTTTATTTAATTCTATATTTTTGCATAAATTTTAAACGAATATGAATTTTTTAGTTTCATCGACAACTCTATTACGACAACTAAATGGAATCAATGGCGTTATTACAAATAACCCAGTAATTCCAATCTTAGAAAACTTCTTATTTGAAATTGAACCAGGCAAACTGACGGTTACAGCAAGTGATTTAGAAACTTCTGTAGTTGCCGAAGTTGCGGTAGAATCTTCCGAATCTGGAAGAATTGCTGTTCCTGCAAAAATTTTGCTAGACACGCTTAAAAACCTGCCAGAGCAACCTGTAAATTTCATCATTGACGATGAGACGTACACCATTGAATTAAGTTCAGATAACGGACGTTATAAGCTGGCAGGTGAAAATGCTGCTGATTTCCCACGTGTTCCAGAACCAGATGGTAATACTGAAAAAATTGAAATGAACTCGTCTGTATTGGGAAGAGCAGTTGCTAAAACACTTTTCGCTACTAGTAACGATGAGCTTAGACCTGCAATGACGGGTGTATACATCAACATGAGTGATTCTAATGTTACTTTCGTAGCAACTGATGGTCATAGATTGGTGAAATGTCAAAGAGTAGATGTAGTGGCTGCAAAAGATGCTTCTATCATCATCCCTAAGAAATCTTTGAATCTATTGAAGAATGTTATTCCTTCAGAGACTTTGGATGTAAATATGGATTACAATTCATCTAATGCATTCTTCTCTTTTGGAAACATCAAAATGGTGTGTCGTTTGATTGATGAGCGTTATCCGGATTACAATAATGTTATTCCATTGGACAACCCAAACAAAATGATCATTGATCGTTCGGAGTTGCTAAGTTCTGTAAAACGTATTGCAATCTATGCTAACAAAACTACTCACCAGATTAGGTTCAAATTAGCAGGAAGTGAATTACAAATTTCTGCGGAGGATTTAGATTTCTCTAACGAAGCTAACGAACGTTTAGCTTGTGAATACGAAGGAGAGGATATGGAGATTGGGTTCAACGCTCGTTTCTTAATGGAAATCCTTAGTAACCTAAATTCGAATCAGGTAGTATTAGAACTTTCCACTCCAAACAGAGCTGGAATCCTTTTACCAGTTGATAAAGCTGAAAATGAAGAACTACTTATGTTAGTAATGCCAGTAATGTTAAACAATTACGTTTAATCATTATTTAAACGAATAAATTATGAAGCCTTGACATTAATCGTCAGGGCTTTTTTTTTTGACTAGAACTTCATGTTTAGAGTAGGCACTTCGAAAAACACGGCTTGGATCGTTACTAAAACATTTTTGCAGGCAAGTGCTCTCACCTACATTTTCTTATACAAGATTCCAGTATTCATTCAGTATCTTGAATCAATAAACAACTGGCAATTGTTCGATTCATTACCCTATGTTGGTTGGCCATTAATTATCCTTTTTGCTGGTTGTGGAGTATATGGCGGATTTAGTATGAGTCTTCTTGGCAAAGGTACTCCCCTCCCATTGGATTGCGCTCCTAAATTAGTAATCGGAGGTGCTTATCAATTTGTACGAAATCCAATGGCTATTGCGGGAATTGGGCAAATTATTTCTGCAGGATTAGTTCTTGGTTCTTGGGGAGTCATCTTGTATGGGCTTCAAGCTGCTCTTGTTTGGCATTTTTTAGTGAGACCGTCAGAAGAAAGAGATTTACAAAATCGATTTGGCGAAGATTTTGTCCGCTACAAGAAACGTGTAGGACTTTGGGTTCCTCGATTTAGAACTTCTGACTAAACAACCAAAATTGCCAAACACCTACTAACACCGCAATAAAGAAGTATATCGAAAAGTAAATTGCGTAATTGACATTCAAATTCAGCTTGCGTTCGCCCTCTCGACCTACAATATCAATATTACCCCATTTTCGAATTATTAACTTAGCAAGTAAAGCGCAAAGAATTATGGCTACCAATTCCCAAATGCACAGACGCCCAATTGTGTAGCCGGGCAAATCTCGATGAAATAATGGGTTTACAACTAGCAAAGCTGTGCCAGCCCAGAATGAAAACAAACTTAATGTTAAAATCAGATAAAAGATAAATCTAGCCATTCTCATCTTGTTAGTTGCCTATTTCGTCTTATTATATAACTGTTGCAGTTTTTCTGAATCAGGGAATTGGATCAATCCTTTTCTTAGAATCTCTTTAGCGCCCTCAACATTATCTTGGGATAAGAGCATGTTACCATACTGTTGATAACCTAGTTCAAATGCTGGATTTAACTTTAATACTTCCCGATACATCTTCTCAGCATTTTCATAATCAGATTTAGATTCGTATAGTGTACCTAACTTATATCTTGCAAGGTCAAAAGTTTCATCCAATTCAGCAGATTTACTGAAAGTTACTACGGCACTATCTACCAAGTTTTGCTCTTCCAATAACACCCCATAATTGTACCATAGAAATGGATCATTCGGAATAAAACGTAAACCAGACTCCACATACTGAGAAGCCATTACAAAATCATCTTGGGCTGTATAGAGTTTAATCAAATTGTTGTAGGCATCCGAAAAAGTTGGTTTTTGTTCCAATGCCGTTTGATAACTAGAAACCGCTCTTTTAAAATCTCTAGACTCTTCATACACTAGCCCTTTGTAGTAATAGGCTTTTTCTGAAGCGGTATTTACCTTAAGTGCTTTATTCGCATAACTAATAGCATCTTGATATTGCATTAATATCAATTGTTCTTCACTCATCAACAAAAATAAATCCTCACTTTGCATTCCATTTGCCTCAGCTCGTTTTGCATATTCCAATGACAGCGGTATTTGTAAATTCTTACGAAAAATCTTTGCTCCAGTGTACCAAACGTCTGCATTGGTGGAATCGATTTGTCTTGCTGCACTCACATCCTCAAATGCACTTTGAATGTTATTGCTGCTCAAATAGTAATCCGCTCGAGCCAGATAAGAACTAATCGTAGGCGAACTTTGAACTTGCTTGTTCAACATAGTCAAACGATCTTCTACAGGAGTACTAATCGAATCAGGTTTCTGAATCACTACTTCCTCTTCTGTTTGTTGATCAGAAGGTGAACTGGAGCAACCGACAAATACTGTAAAAATTAAAAAGCTTGAGGTACCAAATAGTACCTTCTTGAATAAGGTCATTGTTCTTTTTGACATTAACAACTTTAGTTTATTGTTTCAATGATTAGACAAAATGATGTGCGCAAAGGTTGCTTGAAAATTCAAATTAGAACAATTGCTATTTTTTCTCTCTAGCCTTCCAACGCTCATTAAAAGATTTAGCAGGTACTTTAGGAAATTTACGATTATCTCCCCACACAGACGAAAAGAAACGTTGTAAAAAGAAATTCTTGGTTTTACCTCCCACGAAATTCATAACCCATCTTCTCTTCATGCTGTATTTGAAAAGCTTCATCATTTGCTTTTCAGACTTATCGCTAAGCCCTTCTTTCACCGATTCATTTCTATTCAGCAAAAGAATTTCATGAATGTTTATTTTAACGGGACAAACTTCCGTACATGCTCCACACAAACTACTTGCAAAACTCAAGTGCTTGAAATCCTCCATACCATTATAGTGTGGAGTAATCACAGATCCAATAGGACCTTGATAGGTAGAACTATAGGTGTGACCTCCAATATTTTTATAAACTGGGCACGCATTCAAACATGCTCCACATCTAATACAATTTAGAGCTTGTCTTTTATCTTCTTTGGCTAGAAGGTTTGTTCTTCCATTATCTAAAAGAATTACATACATGTGCTCAGGCCCATCTAGTTCGTCAGATTTTCTTGGACCTCGTAAAATAGAGTTGTATACAGTAACTTTCTGTCCTGTACCACTAGTACTCAACAAAGGCCAAAACATACCTATATGATCAGAGGACGGAATCACCTTTTCGATTCCAACTATAGCAACATGTACTCTAGGGGCACTGGTTACTAGACGTCCATTACCTTCATTTTCGGTAATCGCAATACCTCCTAAATCTGGAAGAATAAAATTTCCTCCAGTAATTCCTATATCAGCAGTAACGTATTTTTCACGAAGCAACCTACGTGCTAAAAGAGTCAATTCAGTCGCATCATCGGTAAGAGGATAATCTAATTTCTCATGAAACAACTGCGCAATATCTTTTTTAGATTTATGCATTGCAGGAGTAACAATATGATAAGGCTTCTCCCCTGCTAACTGAACTATGTATTCTCCTAAATCAGTTTCAACAGGTTCTACTCCCACATCTTCCAAAAAATCATTCAGTTCAATTTCCTCGGTAGTCATACTTTTAGACTTAACCGCCAATTTCACTTTGTGTTTCTTTATTATCTCATGGAAATAATCAATTGCTTCATCTTTGTCAGAAGCCCATAACACCTTTCCTCCATTTGCTTCAAAATTACGTTCAAACTCTATTAATAATTTATCTAAATTATCAATGGCCTGAGACTTGTAATAAGATGCTCTTGACCTAGCTAAATTATGATCCGAATATTGATGCTTCCCCTTATCTACAGCTGTATAATACTTAGACATATTGAAATTAATGGTCTTTCGATGTTGTTCATCTTCAACCTTTAATTTCGATTCGTGTAAAAACTTCTGCAGATTCTTATTCGCCATTCAACTGTGATTTGGGTTATATTGGAACGTTTACATGACGTTCGGCATGATAGGAAGATCTCACCAACGGAGAGGACTCGATATATTTCATTCCTCTTCTTAAACCTTCTTCTTTATAATACTCGAACTTATCTGGATGAATATATTCATAAACTTCAATATGCATTTTGGTAGGCTGTAAATACTGACCTAATGTAAGAATATCACATCCATGTTCCATTAAATCATCCATTGCCTCAAACACTTCATCTTGTGTCTCACCTAATCCAAGCATAATACCAGTCTTGGTACGTTGTCCAAATTCTTTGGTACGCTTGATCTGCTCTAGGCTTCTATCATACTTAGCTTGAGGTCGAACTTTACGATATAATGAACGAACAGTTTCCATATTATGTGAAACCACTTCTTGTCCTGCATTAATCATCGTAATAAGTGCATCCCAAGTCCCTTTAACATCTGGGATTAAAGTTTCGATAGTAGTCTCTGGAGACATCTTTTTAACCTCCTTAACAGTGTTATGCCATATTTCTGCACCACGATCTTTAAGTTCATCGCGATTAACAGACGTTATTACAGCATGCTTAACTTGCATAAGTTTTATTGCTTCCGCTACTCTTCTAGGTTCATCCTCATCATATTCAGGCGGACGACCTGTTGCAACGGCGCAGAACGTACAACTTCTAGTACAAACATTACCTAAGATCATGAAAGTCGCGGTTCCTTCTCCCCAACATTCACCCATATTAGGGCAGTTCCCACTCTCACATATGGTATGAAGCTTATGCTCATCTACCAAATTGCGTACTTTCTTATAATTTTCACCAACCGGCAACTTCACTTTAAGCCACTTTGGTTTCCCATTTCGGGTGGTGTCTAAAACTGGTAATGGTATCAAACTACTCATAGTACAAAATTAGACATTTTCAGTAAGAAAATCACTTAATTTTTGGCAATATAAAAGACTAGGAATACTGTACCGTAAAAACTCTTAGGAGAGGCCTCGTCAATAATGGTAATTCTTCGCATATACTGCTCCAAAGTAAACCCCGTTTCTATAATGGTTTTGTACTTTTTATACATTCCATATTCGAAGTTTAAAGAACAACGAAGATTTAGGCCTGGAACAATTTTAGTTCGTTCAAAACCTTTAAATACTCCTGCCGCACCAAGGATACTTCCATAATCTACATGTGTATTTGCGTCATATTGCTCCGTTTCAATAAGTTCTGAACTATAGCGGTATTTAATAAAATAAGGTTTTTCTAATCCAATGGTTAGACCACTTAGCAACTGAAAGTCTACATTAACTCCACTTTTTTCATCTGGTCGAAACCAATTCTTTTCAAAACCATAATCACTTCGTAATGCAAACAAAAAATTACTTTTCCCAAGCACAAAAGGTTTGTTACCTAGAATATTGTTAGAAGCAAAGCCTGTAGAAAATCGGACCTCATTAGGATGTTTGATATTTACTGCCTCAAAAAGCATCATTGATTTCCATAGTGAACTAGAGTGATTCTGCTTTATGCTAAAATCCACCCCGCCAATGAAATAACTTTTGGAATTTACATTGATACCAAAAGCATACTCTTTATCCTGCGCATTCAAAACTGTACCTGTTCCTGCTAATAGGATCGCTATTAAAAATAATATGAAAGATTGGTGTTTCACTAATGAATAAGGCGTATAAGTACTTGCACTAAAGGTACAACGAATAGAACTAAGAAACAATTGTAATTCCTTATAATGAACGTTCAAACTCAATTAATAATTCAAATAACTCTCTAAATTTTGTCAATGGTAATCCGTCTGGAACATCATAAACATCATGATACGCACTCGGGCCTCCCATTAAGTAAATAAAAAATGAAGGAACACCTGCTTGGGTAAAAAAGTAGTGATCTGAATTTGCAGCCTCTCCTCTAATTTTAATTTTAGGTAAGTACTCTCCTTTCTCGTTAAGTTTCACCAACTTACTAAAAGCTCCTTTGAAACGAGTCCCATTCACTACCGTTGCTCCCTTACTTCCTGTACCGACCAAATCCATGTTAAGCAAAAACTTGATTCGATTAAGTTTAAAATACGGGTGTGCTGTATAATATTTTGATCCGATCAATCCTGCTTCTTCACCTGAAAACGCCATAAATACTACGGAGTGTTTTGGTTTATTTTCAGGGCGACTATAAAAGTGTGCCAATTCCAGTAACATGCTTACGCCAGCGGCATTATCGTTAGCTCCAGGAAAAAAGACATCTCCCATTCCGCCCAAATGATCATAATGCGCTGTATAGACCACAAAGGAGTCCGGGTATTCACTACCTTTCACATATCCCATTACATTGTATGACGTATCCAGAATTTCTTCGGCGTCTAATCTAAACTTCACTTTTTTCAATTCATCTGGTAAAGAACCTTTCAATACTTCATAGACTGGAGGTGCATATTGCGAAGCCGATAAACTTGCCGTCAGTTTATTCTCTTTGATCATTATTAAGGCCTTTGCGGAATAGAGGTGCGTAATAACTTCCAAAGATTGGTCTTCTAACCCCATAATCGCATTATGGTCTTTTTCATGATAAATTACCACTTTACCTTTAAGTCGTTGTGACATAAATTTAGTGCGCCATAATGCATTGTTAAAACTCCCTGAGTCTACAATTACGACCTTTTTATTACCTTTCCCTTTGCTTGAAAATGGAGCAAGAATAAAATCTTTTCCTAACTCCATTACCTTATCCCCCATTCTTAGTTCCGCTCTACCTGGAAAGGTATTAATATTAAATCTAAACGGTTGTAGGTAAGGTTGCTGTTGCTTATTAAACTTTTTTAAACCATACTTTTCAAACTCATTAGCTATATACGTGGCTGCTTTATTTGCTCCTTCCCTCACATAACCTCTCCCATACATGTAGGAGGAACAAAGCGTATCAATATGCTCCGTTACTTTTTCCATACGTTGGGCATGCGTGATCGACGAAAATATTCCTAATACGAGCACTAATAAAATTCTAAATGACATATTATTTTCTTGTAATAGTTTGGGTTAAACTGTTGCCAAAATTATAAAACTATTCCTAAAATCAACCCAGACAAAACGATAAGTGGAGATGGTATTTTGGTAAATGCTAGAAGGCAAAAAGTAATTATGATAATACCGGCATAAATCATTAACTGCTGAACATCGATGATCCCCTCCTGATTACAACCCTGAACTAAGGCTTTAAACAACATAAACGCTGCTCCACATACCATTCCAGAAGCGGAAGCATTAATTCCATCCAACGATGCTTTTACCAATCTAAACTTCTTCAATTCTTCCCAAATTCCAACTAGAAAAAATATCAGTAATGTTCCTGGTGTAAATATAGCTACTGCTGCAACTATGCTTCCCAAGATCATTCCTGTTGTTCCAAAGCCCTGTCCGCTGGCAGTAAGCCCTCCTATATATGCCGTAAATGAAAATACAGGCCCAGGTAATGCTTGAACCATTCCAAATCCCGTTAAAAACTCCTCTGAGCCCAAGTAATTTTTAAACTCAACAAACTCCGTATACATCAACGGAATAAGCACTTGACCTCCTCCAAAAATTAAACTTCCATTTCGGTAAAAATTCTCAAAAATCTTAACGAAAATATTAGAAGTAAATCCAGTTGCCGTTGCAGAAATTATAAATATGATTCCGAAAGCAACTAGGTAAGACCATTTCACTTCAAACTTCTGGACTCGTTCCTTATTATGTCTTCTGAATTTTCTGGCCGTCACCGCTCCTCCTATCAAAAGCAAAATTGGAAATATCCACGGCCATCTTACAAAAAACGAGACTATGGCTGCAAAAATCATCAATGCAACACCGGTTGAATCTTTTACAACCTTGGTAGAAATCTTATAGGCCGCATAAGCTACAAACCCAATGGCCATTGGTTGGATAAAGCGTGTAAATTCTAGTGAGGTATTATTTTCATTAAAGGAAACAATTCCAATGGCTGCTAATGTCATAAGTGTTACAGCAGGAATCATCCAAACCAACAAGGTCATTACGGCTAAAAATACTCCTCCAATTTTATAACCTACTGCAGTAATAGTTTGAGTACTTGTGGGTCCAGGTAGAATTTGACAAAGGGCATTTAATTCAATTAACTCCTCTTCTGTAAGATATTTTCGTTTGTCTACTAAAAACTTAAACATCATCGCCACATGTGCTTGTGGACCACCAAAAGCAGAAAACGTAAGCAAAACTACATCTTTCAAAAAAATGTAGTTCCTAATTTCTTTTCGACTTGGTTCGTATTTCAGATTTATGGCCATACGAATTAGGACAACTTATTCAGTATTGAAATATCCTAAAAATAATTAGAATTATCTATTATGTTGGTTAAATTTGATGAAAATACATATTCAACTTAGTTATGAAACTTAAATACACTTTAGCAATACTTCTTTCGTCTAGTTTGTTTTTCTACCAATGTGGATCAAACGGGGGTGGTGAAGGAACTGAAAATGCAACTGAAGGAACTGAACAAGCAACAGAAGGTGAAAATCAAACTGCGGCTAACGAAACAGAAAATCCCCTATCCAAAAATGGTATTACACTTACTCTATCTGAAGAAAATGCTGAATTTCCTGATGCAATGATAGAAATGAACATGCCTCAAGAAAACGATCGTCTTCAAGCAGGACCAGTTGAATTCGTTTATAATGTAAAAAACTATCAATTAGGAAATCAAACTTCTGATGCAGCGAATAAAATGTGTGCTAATTCCGCAAAAGGACAACACATCCATCTTATTCTTAACAACCAACCATATTCAGCACACTACGAATCTCAATTCAATAAGGATATGGAACCTGGTCACTATGTGTCTTTAGCTTTCCTTTCAAGATCTTACCATATGAGTATTAAGCAACCAGACGCTTATGTTATTACACAATTTATGGTAGGTGATGGAGAACCAATTGAAGCTGATTTAACTGCTCCGCACATGTTCTATAGTCGACCAAAAGGCGAATATGTAGGAGATGATACTAAAAAGGTAATGTTGGATTTCTATTTGGTAAACACAGAGCTTTCTGCTGATGGAAACAAGGTTCGTGCAACTATTAATGGTACAGAATTCGTACTAGATAAGTGGGCTCCATATTTTATTGAAGGCCTTCCAATGGGAGATAACACTATTAAGTTAGAGTTAATCGATGGAGAAGGTAATCCAATTGAAGGTCCATTTAACACGGTTGAAAGAACAGTTAAGCTTTCTGACCTTAACTAATTTATAGGATCCTAATCTTTAGTTTTTAAACCTTTTGGGGGTTCTGAACGTCTTATAAACAAACCGAGAAGGTTAAGTAAGAGAAAACTAAATTTATCACCATGAAAAAGAATGTATTTTACATTGGTTTAATAGGAATCGCAGTTGGTTCGATTCTTATGTTAAATTCTTGTAACAACTTGAATCCTGAACCTGAACCAGAAAAACCAGATTTAC
>JAHDFW010000029.1:10768-28856 GCA_020627945.1 Cytophagales bacterium | reverse complement strand
ATTGAAGAAAGAAGCAGGGTTTAATGCCATACTTTTTCATCATTTTAGTGCTGGTGTGGATTTGTTCTATGGAAGTACCTTTGTCCATGGCGTCCAGTATTTTCTGGGAACCACTTTCGGCACCGATCCATACCTCGTCACAACCAGATTCGGCCAAACTTTGAATGGTATCATCTTTAACCAAAAGATCAGCTCTTGACTGAATTTTATACTTGATTTTTATTTTTTCAGTCTTCAACACATTATTGAATTCCTGTACCCAGTTAGGTTTCAACCCGAAAATATCATCGCAGAACCAAATATGATCGAAGTCAAATAGGGACTTAATAAGTTTAAGTTCTCTTACAACATGTTCAGGTGAACGACTATTATACCTATTTCCGTAAATCGGTTTTGCACACCAATTACACTTAAAAGGACAACCACGAGTGGTAGCAATATTGATCGAAAAATACCCATGAACGGACCATGCTTCTTTGTATGGTTTTATATCGATAAGGTCCCATGCTGCAATTGGCAAATCATCTAGCGTTGTAAGAACTTTACGAGGAGTTGTTTTTTCGACAATCCCATCAATTTTTAAAGCCAAGCCATCAATAGACTTTGGTTCTTCTTCGGCATTAACAGCATTTAAAAGCTCCAATAGAGTATGATCGGCCTCACCAAGAATTACCTCATCTGCACCATTTTCCAAATACATGCCATAGTGGTCTGTGGAATCGCTGCTTGAAACCACAACATGAATTCCCAGCGATTTTGCTTTTTTAGCCATTTCAAACGCTGCTTCTCTCATTTTAGTGAGACACATTTTAGTTAGGTAATTAAACCCGTCGTCATAAATGACCAGAAAGTCTGGTTTATTTTCTCCTTCTAAAAGAGGGTAAATATCTTCCGCACCATAAGCAAAGTTGGTGTCATGTAAACTCACCTCGTAACCTTTTTCTCGTAAGAGAGATGCGGCAGTAATTGTCGCCAAAGGTGGATAAGGCTTTCTTTGGACCCACTGTTTTTCATCGAACCGGAGAAAATAACTATGTGTAAAGAGAACTTTCATTTAGATAGCTTGTTTTAAGTCTGATGATGGTATGTATTGATTAAGTCGTTTTTCATGTTCATTAATCACCTTATTCTGAAAATCTAAAGGATGATGCTTGGATGTTTTTCTGCTGGTACGCATGGTAAGCTCAAACTTTTCTTTGTTGAAACTTCCAAACTTTCTTTTCCATCGTTTTAGGCTCAAATTCATAAAGTAGATATCGAGCTTTTCTCCAAGCCAACCTGAATAAAACCACTCTCCAATATTTTTAAATCTTGGATAAGTAGCCTCTACCATTTTCTTATCACTGTGGTCAAATTCACCTAAATAGTCTTCCACCCAAACGTTTGCTTTGTTGAATTTTGTCATTAATTGTGAATTGAAGACAGGTATCAATGTTCTAATTTCAACCGCGGTAAACATATTTTTATCTGGAATTTCCAAAGTATCTTCGTCAACCAAATAGTTAATACAGAAGTATTTCCTAGAGTTTAGCAACACCGTCTTTTTAAATAGAATTAGCAAACTTCTGCAGAGCCATAAACGGCCAGGTTTTGTGATTATGAAGAAATCAACATCGCCGTCCTCAGCCATTACATTCTTGGAAATAGAACCAGATATTCCCACACCTCGCACGTAAGGAAATGAACTAACAATTCGGGCGTAACGATAAATTTTATTCCAAATAGCATTTGCCCGTTCTTCCTTTTCGAGACGAAGCGCTATTTGTTTTTTTAAATCAGGTTGTAATCCATAGTAAGTTTTGTCTTTGAACAAATCACCAGTACTAACCAGATCAGATAATAAATCCTTGGCGATTTTTGTATTCGCAAAACGGTTTAATTCTTCTTCATGCAAAGGATGATTAAAAATATCAAAATAGCATAAAGTGCTTATTAGTTTTTGTTTGGTAGGGTTAATGGGCTTGTAGTTTAGTGTCGATTTAAATCCTAATTTAAGTATAAATCTTTTAAAAACTACGCTACGTTATAATTATTCTATCGCCAGAGACAAGATTGCAGGAAGTTGTAGCTGTTGCTACTTTTGGGTTTAGAGTATTCCATTTTTATCTTATCTTTTCGGTTGACGCTATAATAGGTCCATTCCTTAACCTTTTGGTCATTAACTAAATACCCTTTGCAAGCGCATTTTTCATCATAACCATAGAATTTCCAAAAACCGACATGAAAAATTAAGTTACGATATTCAAAAAACCGATCGCTAAAATCTCTATTATGCATTGGTCCTTCTGCTCTTAACTTTCCTTTTTTGGTATAATACTCTCTGTGTTTATTATTGTGGTTTTGGATGTAGAATAGCTTTCCATCTTCATGATAGTGCTTCCAATTACCACTTCTTTGGCCGTAAACATAAGGACCAATATCTCTTAGGCTTCCGTTAGGATAATAGTAATAAAAGGTGTCGTGTCTGACAATGGTTTTTTCAGGGCTAACTTCCCAACTTCCTTTCATATAAATAGAACTATCAGGTCTATAGACTACATGATAACCAGGTCTGACTTGAAACTGTATTGATGTGTCGTTAACATATGCACTATCAGAAATATAGCCGTAATGAAAGATAGTGTCTTCGGCATATTCTAACTCAACAAGAGTACCTAGTTTTGATGGTAGGGAGTCGTTTTGAGCATAACCCACGGCACAAAACAATATTTGAGTTAAGAATAACACAAAAACTGATTTGATATGTAAGTACGATACCATTGATTTTACAACAACTAACTAATGCTAAGGTACGAAAACTCGTGCCAAATCACCTTTACTGTAGGTTTATTTCCAAAAACAGCTTATGGACTGGTAGGAATACGAATGGTGAAAGTTGTTCCTACGTCTTGAATTGAATCAACTTCTATAGTTCCATTGTTGCGTTCCAAATACTCCTTGACAATGCTTAGACCTAATCCGGTACCTTTTACTTTTTTTGCATTACTCGCTCTAAAGAATGGAGTAAACAGACCTTCTAGGTCCTTTTTAGGAATCCCAATTCCTTGATCTTTCACCTGAATGTTTACACCTGTTGGTTCATATTTCACCAACAGTTCTGGGTTATGCTTTTCAGAATATTTAAAAGCATTATCTACTAAGTTATAAAGAACATTGCTCAATAATTCTTCGTCGTACTTAAGAGGTACTACTTTACCAATAACTTCATAATTTAAGGAACGATTACCTGGTTTGATCATGTTGAAATTGTCAACAATGTCCTGACAGGTTTGGGTAAGATCATTGGATTTAATTTTTAGGTTGGTGTCCACAATAACTTTTTCGTTTTGTAAAACACCATTAATTAACTCCGTAAGGTGGTCAATTTCTTTTTCTATTTTACGTTTATACCCAGTAATTTCTTCCTCGATTACGGGATTGTTCAACTGTCTTTTGCTTTGCAAATGCATCAGCTCGACGTTGGAGTATATAATGGTAAGTGGAGTACGGAACTGGTGGGCAGCGGTAGTTATAAACCGAGACTTGATCTGATTAATTTCTACTTCTTTTTCCAGGGTTTGTTTAATTAGAAACTCGTCTTTCTTACGTCCAGTAACTTCTCGTGCAAAACCAGCAGCTCCAATTATTTCACCATGAATATCTATAGGGCTCATGGAAACTTCAATCCAACAATCCTCGCCGTTTACCGTCGTAAAGAATAATTCTTGCAAATCCGATTTTCCTTCTAAAGCTTCGTTAAGGATTTTGATCCAAGACTTTGTGATTGTTTCAGGTAGTATGGATCTAGCATTTATACCATGCTTTAGCGTTACATCCATACTTCTTAAAAAGAACTCTTTTGCTTTTTGGTTGTAACGAACCAATTTTCTATTCATATCGAATGAGAAAACACTTGCATCTACATTCTCAATTAGAATTCTATTTTCAGTACTATTTTTTACAAATAGCTCCTTGATTCGTTCTCTTTCAGAGTTTTCCTTTAGTTTTATAACAGCTTTCGAAACCATTTGTTTAACGGTACTCTCATTGAGTTCTTCTTTATTATAGAAGTCATCGGCACCGTAGTTCAAACACTCTACAGCTTTGTCAAAAGAAGCATAAGCTGTAATTACTACAATTGGGGTTATTTTATCGCTTTTACGAACCTCTCTGATTACGTTGATGGCTGTAAATCCCGTTGGCTCTAAATTAAAGTCACTAACAATCAGGTCGTAATCATTTTTTACCGCTAGTTCTATTCCATCTGGCGCTTCACTGGCAATATCAATTTCATATGACGGATCTACTTTGAAGCAAAGCCGTTTGAACATCACCTGTTGAGTTTCTGTATCCTCTATTAATAGTATTTTCACTATACCTTTCTTTCCGTTTAACCGCGTAACAACTCAATCATATCCAAATAATCCGATAGAGACTTAATAGCCTCTATAAATTTCTCAAAAGATACAGGTTTTATTATATAACCTGCCACATTGTAGTTGTATGCATCTATTTTGTCTCTGTCGTCATTCGATGTGGTAAGAACAAAAACAACCAGATTATGAAATTCTTTATCATTTCTAAGTTCCTCTAGAAACTCTAGCCCGTTCATTTTAGGCATATTTATATCTAAAAGCACACATGATGGCCTTGCTATTTGTCCAGATCTTAGCATTTCTAAAGCTTCCAACCCATTCTTAGCAATCTCCAAGGTACTATCAATATTATTTTTTTTAAATGCTCTTTTTACATTTAGAATATCAACCTCATCATCCTCAACAAGAAGAAACGTTATGTCACTGTTCTTCACCATAATCTAACTTTTTCCAAGCAAATTTAAATGTAGCTCCATTTTTGCCATCAGAGATTACCTCAATGGAACCTCCATTGTCCTCAATAATTTTTTTAACTATAGACAGACCAAGTCCAGTACTTTCAATTTCGTCCCGCCCCTGAAGGGTTCTAAAAACTTCAAAAATACGTTTATGATATTTAGGTTCTACCCCAGGCCCATTATCAGTTACAGCAAAAATATAAAAATTTTCCTCTTCCGAAAACGTAATGCTCACCAAAACGTTTTCTTTATCATTATATTTAATGGAATTTTGCACCAGGTTTTGCATAACTTGCAGTAAAGACATTTTGTCTGCATACAAATTTACATTAGCACCAGAGGTATCTATAGTATAGTTTTTCGAGTCATTGAAAGTAGATAATATTTCGTTAAAAACCTCCTGAGTTGTAAAGTCTGAATATTTTTTTTCTACTTTCCCTGTTCGAGAATATTCAAGCAATCCTTCAATAAGGTTCTTCATTCTGGAAGTTCGACTTTGAATCAAGGTCAAATGTTCTTTTATGTCTTCGTCTATGTCGTTACCAAGATCTTCTTCTAGAAATGTTGCTAGTGTTGCAATAGCTCGTACAGGTGCTTTTAGGTCATGAGAAACTATGTAAACAAACTGAGAAAGTTCGTCGTTGGCTATTTTTAGCTCTTTTAGATGAACCTGCATCTGATTGTTTACTTTTTCTAGTTCTGAGGTTCGCTCTTTAACCTGAATATCTAGCCTTTCGTTTTCCGAGTCTAACTGATTTTTGTTGTCCTCCAAAATACCCATCATTTCGTTGAACTGATCAGTAAGTTCTCCAATCTCGTCATTTCCAAGTTTTTCAGCTCTTAAGCTATAGTTTTTTTCCGAACTGATTTTTTGAACTCCCTTGAGTAATGTTTTAATGGGGGAGGTTACTAGTCCTTGTACCGCTAATAGAAACAAGAAAGATAGTAATATTAAAGCTCCAAAAGCACCAAAAATTACTATAAAAAGTGCTTGGGTATACGCATCTAGATCCTTGGTATTACTGATAATATAAAGCTGTCCTAATTTTATATCACCTTCTATAATTGGAAACTTGGAATACAATGCATTATCTAGGTAAACATACTCTGGCTTATCCGACATGTTGAATGCGGGTTTAGCTGTTGAATTTTGATTGCTTACATACCTAGAGAATTCATTTCCAGAATCATCTTCGATGTAAGCTACATCTACATTTGGATAAGCTTTAATAGTACTAAGAACTTCGGTTGCAGTGCTTTCATCTAAAAATTGAAGCGCAGGTACAGCGTTGAATGCAATTACTTTAGAAACACCTTCAGTTTCTGTAATTTTTTGCTGTTTAATTTTATTAAGTGTAAAAAAGTATACGATTGCACCCACTACGGCGGAAGTAATGGTGATTGAAAACATCAAGATAAGTATCAGTTTTCCCTTTATACCTATGTTTCTGAAAAAATTCACGTATTTATTTCTCCATAGTTACAAAGCTTCCTATTCTACAATAGTAGCTAATTTTAAAAGTTGAGCACTAATTTTCAGATCATTTCCAGAGATTGCTTTTTTGCTGATTTTAAATTTTACTCTTCCGTCTTGTACAAAAAAGTTTAAGCACGAACCTTTCTTTTCCATTCCTCTGCTATGGCTAACAATCATTATATTATAAGGCTTGGTTGCCTGCATGACTTCAATCATATTATTACTATAGTCTTCTCCGATTACCAAAATTTCAGTAGGACCCATGTCATCCAAGGAGGTGATTCTATTAAGTTTTATTTTTCCAGCACTCTTAGCTTCAATTTTTTTAAGAGAAGTCAAGAGAGGTGAGTCTCCAAGAATAGTAACTCGAATGCCTGAAGAAGATTCGGTAGTAGGAAAAGTTATGTATTTAGGGAAATGGGAAATAAACAAGGCCATTAATTCATACTCTGTAGCCTCATAATCCCCTTGAGCATTAGTATTTATATTGTTGAGTAGTAGAAAACAACAACACGCAATGACAATATGTTTAGTCCAATTTTTCAAATTCTAATTTTAAAAAATCAAATTCAAACCAACAAACACTTCTCTTAATGCTTGAGGGTGATATGCAGGAATAAACCCAACAGGATTCATTACAGTAGGTTGTAATGAATCTACAGGTCGTATTCCATTACCTGATTGTCTTCCTATATACGCATATTTCGTGCCTAACAGGTTTCTTACAATTAGTTGTGGCTCCAAGGTTACTTTTTTACCAAGTTTAAAATTGTATCCTGTTATCGTTGCATTCAATATAGTACTTCCTTTATGAAAGCCGTCTGGATTATCTTCGGTTACATAATCGTAGCCAATTTGGTTAATTTTTTCCGATGTTTTTTCATAAAAATACCAATTTGTTTCAGGTGCTTTGATTTTACTAATAGAGTTTGCTCTTAAGTTAACGCTTAATTTGTTCTTCCAATAATAGGTAAAACCAAGGTTCAACTTATGTTCAGAAACATTGTTTAGAAGCTCGAAGTTATCATCTCTCAACCACTGATAGTTCCCAGAGAACTCTAGATTTTTTGCAAGTTCAAAGTTTCCTCTTAATGAAGCCCCGATGATACCTTGTCGTCCAATATTTTGATAGTAATTAGTGAATTGACCTGCAGACCCAATGGGTACCAAAGTGGTATCTGGGTTTGGAGCTTCTTTCACCAAATTATTTAAGGAGTTATGGAAAGCATTGAATTTGATACTACCTTTCTTTGGAATTAGGTAACCAAGTTCTAGTTCAGTACTGTTTATGGTTTCAGCAATAAGATTATTATTCCCTCTCCATTCATCGAAACGTTGGAAGATACTTGGTGGACGGTATGCTGAGCCAAACAAGAATTTAGCGTTCAAACCTTTTGGTTTACTATAAACAAGAGAAGCTCTTGGGTTTATTTTTGCTCCATAGAATTGGTCGTAGTCGTATCTAACTCCCAACGTTAAGCTCAGGTTATCACTAAACTGATGTTGGTCATGTAAGTATGCTGCAACATTTTTAGAAAAATAAACAGGCTGAACTGGTAGGTTTTGGCTAGAGAACGGAACACCTACATAGGTACTAGTACGGTCCTGTAAATGTCCAAGTGAAATACCAAAGTACTGTCTAATTTGCTGCTCTGCCTGTACTCCAACGATCACATGGTTTTTGTCAGAAATGTAGTAATTATATTTATGTTCTGTTCCCATTAGGAATCCTTCTCCATGATATCCTTTTACTTTGTCCACCACAGCGGAATCAATACCATTATCTACACTTTGATATTGGAAAGTATAAACAAACCCTGTTTTTGGTAAAATAGATGTGTTTCTGAAGTAAACACGACTCATTCCAGAAATTGATTCGGAAATATCGTATTCAAATTGTCCATAAAAATGATACCCCTGATGGTGAGCACGATATTGAATTCCTGGGGTATTAGCAAAGTACTCGTAACCGATAACTTCACTACCAAGACCTTCCATTCGATCCCAGAAGTTGAATCCGGCCGTAAAAGACCTATTTTGAAATTTACCTCTTAGATACCAATCCTCTACAAAGTTATCAAACCCATCGGGTACTGCTTTTCGGCTTCCATCTGGGTTTCTATCATTCGCAATGATTCCATGCTCGGTAGTTTTTACCGAGTCGGGTTCAAAGTTGTTGTGAAAGTAATTGCCTGGATCGTAACGGTTGAGTCCTTTATCTCCTACAGAGCTATAATAACGACCTGAAATATTTAATGAAGTTTGTTCGTTTGGAGTGTAATTTAGAGCAACTTCTGGATAGTATGTTCCGTGATTACCAACGGAGTTTTGCACTTCTACGCTTAACACATCCTCTCCACTAGTTCTACCATCTTTCGTAATTACGTTGATCATTGCAGCGTATGCATTAGCACCAAATAATGATGATCCGGGTCCACTTATAAACTCAATACGCTCTATATCGCTCATCACAAAGTTGTAACCAATGTTTTGTACCCAACCATTCGAAATGTCATTTTGGGCAACTCCGTCCACCAGTAAAACTACTTTGGCTTGACCCAAGTCACCTATTCCTCTAAAAAGAAAATGTGTAGGATATTCTCCTGCAGGTTGTCCTCCAGAAAAATCGAATCCAGGAAGATCTTTAAAAACTTCTTCTAATGTTCTGTAACCTCTGCTCTTAATTTGTTGAGCGGTAATTACCATAATATTGGCAGGTGCTTTTTGCAATTTAACTTTAGATCTGGTGGCCGAAACCACTTCAATATTCATTAAATCTGCCAAACTAAAGTTTTGATTCAATAAAGAATCTAATTGACCAAAAGAAGGAATGCTTAGAAGCGTTAAACTTAGCAAACTGATAATTCCCGATTTTTTCATTGAATTACTTTTAATTATTTAACAAAGCGCGTAGAGGTTAAATCAACAAGATTTGTTTTCTACTTTTTCATTACGACCCTACAATATAGGGTTTCGGAAAGCGTAACACAAAACAGTTGCCTTGCTCTGTTTCTATTAATTCGGTGAAACCATCATATTTTTCCATTAATTTACTTAAGAGGTATAACCCAGAGCCTAAATGATCCTTTTTAGATTCGATGGTTCTGAATATCTGCCAGATCATATCATGATGCTTTTCGTCTATTTTATCTCCATTATCATGGAAGTAGTAGGAAACATATTGTTCATCGGTAGAAGAAGTAACTTCTATAGTTTTTTCATCACAATTACTGTGGAAAGCCACATTTTCTAGCACCAACTCAAGCATTCGGTAACAGTCATGAAGATTAATTTCCAGCTTTGGAAGTTTTGGGCTTACATTTATGGTAAGGGAGCTGCCCCACTCATAAATTTCATGAGCAGTATCAATTGATTTGTTCCAATCAACCTCTTGCTTTTCTAAATTTCTCCGATTAATTCTGGACAACTCCAGAACAACATTGAGCATTTTTTGAGTTTTGGTAACATTCTTGGAAAGCAGACCTAATAACTCTTGTACTTCTTCACTTTCGTTGTCTTCAAGCTCTTCTGCTAAGAAGTCAGCAAGATTTGAAATTCCACGTACGGGAGCACTTAAATCATGTGAAATAACATACACGAAATCATCGTAGTTTTTTTCGACTTTAGCGAGCTTGTTTTTGTAGTACTCAATATCTGACATTCGTCAATTAATTAGGTATTCAAATTTAATCAGTGTAGACAAATATATTAAATTTGTGTCAAACGACTACGTCTCTTCTTAAGGAAGACCGTAATTACCATAAAAACGAAATGTTAAATCAATTTGGCGCGTCTGTTAATAAAACCTTGACACAGAGGTATTCTAAATCTGCTAACTGGAAGAACAACAAGTTCGAAAACCTTGCAATCACGGAAATGGACGTTAACTTTAAAACGCTTCCAGGGCTAATTAAGGAGAGTTTTAAGGATCGAAAAACAAGGAGTCCTGAAGAGCCAATTTCGGTTATAAACTTCCAATCAAGTTTATTTGATGCTGGTTCTGAACCTAACTTTATTTGGTATGGACATTCGGTTTTACTAATGAAATTAGGAGGTAAGAACATTTTGATTGATCCGATGCTTGGGCCAGATGCATCGCCAATTGCTCCTTTCGCAACCAAGCGTTTTTCAAAGAACACAATAGACCTTATAGATCAACTTCCTGATCTTGATTTAATAATGTATACCCACGACCATTATGATCATCTTGATTTAGCAAGTTTGCAAAAGCTGAAAACAAAATGTTCTAAATTTTTTGTCGCTTTGGGCGTTGGTCGACATTTAGAAAAATGGGGAATTAGTTCTTCTAACATCACCGAATTTGATTGGTGGGACTCAACTGAATTTGAAAACATAAAAATAACATTTACACCCTCTCGGCACTTTTCAGGCAGAGGACCTTTCGATAGAGCCAAGTCACTTTGGGGAGGCTGGGTTTTCGAACACGATGATCATAAGATTTATTGGAGTGGAGATGGAGGTTACGGAGATCATTTCAAAGAGGTTGGAGAAAAGTTTGGCGGGTTTGACATTGGTTTTATGGAATGTGGTCAATATAACTGGCGCTGGCATGCCATTCATATGTATCCAGAAGAAGCTGTATGGGCAGCGCGGGATGCTAATGTTAAAACGGCAATTCCTGTTCATTGGGCAGGCTTTGCTTTAGCAATGCACCACTGGAAAGACCCAATCGAAAGATTTGTGAAAGAAGCGAAAAATAGAGACTTTAAGATTGCTACTCCGCAAATTGGAGAATGTTTTAATTTGCAATCTTTACCACAGGAAGCATGGTGGGATTCACTAAAATAAATGATAAACAAACGTTGGTTTTGGAATGAAAAAAATTAAAAAGTTTGGAATTGCATTAGGTCTAATTGCTTGTGTTGTTATCGCTGGTCTTATTTGGTTTTTTGTTGGTAATAAAGCCCCAATCACGCAAGGGAACGTTGATTTTCATATTCGTTACAACTCTGACCAAAGATTAGATATTTACCACCCGACTAAATCAAAGTATAAAAAAACGCCGGTGGTTTTGTTTTTCCACGGCGGAGCATGGATTACAGGTCGAAAGGAATCGATAAACCTAAATCGTTTCAATGGAGCAATAAATAATTTGCGTGACGCTGGATACCTAGTAATAAGTCCAGAATATACGCTAGCAGAGGAGGGTAAAACACCATTTCCAGACTGCATTGTAGACGGTTTTGATTGTATTCATTGGATTGAGCAGCACGCAGACAGTTTGAATATTGACCTAAATAACTTTGGCCTTATAGGAGAATCTGCAGGAGCACACATAGCTATGATGAATGCTTATTCGAAGCCCGAAGACTTTGAATTATCCTATGCACCAACTAGCGTTGATTATGTTGTGGATGTATATGGACCGAATGACTTATGGGGTTTATATCATACCCAGCTTGTGGATTCTATCGAACATGTATTAGATAAATTACCTGAGTCGATAAGAGTTTCCTTGGATTTACCCCAGCAGCTTTTTGGGTTCAACCCAGAAGAAGATCCTATTAGAGCCAGAATGTTCGCAGATAAGTTTTCGCCATTCGGATATTTGAATGCTCATACAAATGTTCCCCCAACCTGTATCATTCATGGAGATGCTGATATTCTGGTGCCAATAGAACAAAGCAAAAAACTGCATGCAAAACTTAAAGACCTTGAGGTTAAAAGTGAATTACGAATTTTACCAGAAGTAAATCATGCTTTTCAAGGTGCATCTGATGAACAGAAGGAGCAAATTCAACGTTGGATTACAGATTTTGTTCAGAAACAATATGTTGCTCCAGCGAAAAAAGAATAAATTGGCAGCAATTATAAACTTAACAAAACTTACACAGTATGTTTATTAATAAAAACTTATCCTTTCGAGGTTTAATAAGATTCACAGGAAAACACTTGATCTGGCTTACAATATGGGCCGCTGCAGTTACCGGTTTTATTGAGTACTGTCATTATCTCGGTTATGAAGGTTTTAAAGTTCCATGGCTTCCATTGTCTATTGTTGGTACTGCCGTTGCTTTTTATGTTGGTTTTAAAAACAACAGTGCTTATGATCGTCTTTGGGAAGCTCGTAAAATATGGGGAGGAGTAGTTAACGTAAGTAGAATGTGGGGAGCAAATGTGAAAGGGTATGTTACCAACATATTTCGTGATCAAGACCTAGAAGAATCTGCTTTACTTGGGATTCATCGAGAATTAATTTACAGACATATTGCTTATTTATATGTTTTGCGTAAACAACTCTTGGCTCCAACTCCTTGGGAGCATATTAGTCAGAATAGAATTATGCGTAAGCACGTAGAAGGCATTCAAAATAGGCTGGGAATTGAATTGGATTTAGAAGATGGTATCATTGATAACTTAAGAGGATGTCTAGGGCAAGAAGAGTTTGATAAGCTAATGAATATGAAAAATACAGCTACTCAAATGATTGATTTACAATCCCAAAGACTCAAAGAACTTAGAGAGCAACATTTGATTGATGATTTCCGTCATATGGAATTGCAAAAAGTACTAAACGAATTCTATACATTACAGGGGAAGGCTGAGCGAATCAAAAAATTCCCACTACCTCGACAATATGGCGGGACGAGTGTTCTTTTTGTAGGCTTATTTCTTTTATTATTACCTTTTGGGATGGTTACTGAATTTCATGCTTTGGGAGACTGGGGTGCTTGGATTTCAATTCCTTTTACCGTACTTGTTGGATGGGTTTACGTGATGATGGAACTCATCGGAGATTATTCTGAAAACCCTTTTGAAGGATTAGGCAACGATATTCCGATGAAGTCGCTCTGTAGAATAATTGAAATTGATCTTCGTGAGATGCTTGGTGAGACTGACTTACCTCCTGCAATTGAGGCAAAGAATGGAGTTCTTATGTAGTTTTGGTGTATCGACTTTATTGAACCGGGGAGACCACAAACTCAACTTAGATTTTATTGTTTCTAAGGCGCTGTTTATATTTGCCCTAAAGAATTCTTATGAAGATAATTGGGGTTGGTAGAAACTATGTCGAACATGCCAAAGAATTGGGTAACGAAGTTCCTTCAGAACCAGTACTTTTTTTAATGCCCGACTCTGCCATTTTACGAAAAAATGATGCTTTTTATTACCCGTCTTTTTCTGAAGATGTGCATCACGAATTGGAATTGGTTGTAAAGATTTGTCGGGTAGGTAAAAACATTCAACAAAAATTTGCGTACAAGTACTACGAAGAAATAGGTCTTGGAATTGACTTTACGGCACGTGATTTGCAGTCTCAAGCAAAGAAGAAAGGTTTGCCATGGTCAATTGCGAAAGGTTTCAACGGTTCGTTACCGATCTCGTTTTTTAGACCGAAGCAAGATTTTGACCTTGACAATATAGATCTTGTACTGAAGAAAAACGGTGAAACTGTGCAGCATGGAAATACCAAAGACATGCTTTTCAGTATTGATCAGATTATTGAATATTGCTCTAAATTCTTTACCCTAAAGAAAGGGGATTTAATTTACACAGGAACACCATCTGGTGTTGGACCCGTACAAATTGGAGATAGACTCGAAGGGTTTCTAAATGATGAAAAACTATTAGATTTTGAAGTTCGTTAAATTTAAAAATATAGCATTAGTACTGGTTGCAGTACTAAGTTTACAAACTTCCTTCGCACAGGATAGTACTAAATACCCACAAGATTATTTTTTGTTTCCAATTAATCCTGGGCAACGAAATTATCTAGCCGGGTCTATGGGTGAACTAAGACCGAATCATTTCCATGGTGGTTTAGATATTAAAACTGGCGGGGTTGAAGGTTTACCGGTACTTGCATCAGCAGACGGTTATGTGGAAAGAGTAAAAGTTAACTCATACGGTTACGGTTGGGTAATGTATGTCAAGCACCCGAATGGTTATACAACTACTTACGCTCACCTTAAGAAATTTAGAGATGATATTACTGAGTACGTTCGTTCGCAACAATACAATCGTGAGTCGTTCAGTGTAGATTTGTTTCCAAAAATTGACATGCTCAAAGTGCAGAAAGGAGATACTATTGCGTGGTCTGGAAACACAGGTTCATCGGGAGGTCCTCACTTACATTTTGAAATTCGAGATAAAAACAACTTTGCAGTTAATCCATTGCTTTTTGGATTTGATGAAATTATAGATAATACGAGTCCAACATTTACCAAAGTTGCCATTAGTCCATTGGAGATGTATTCCATGGTTGAGAATAAATACGAACGTAAAGAATATAGCCTAAGTCGAGTTGGTTCTGTTTTTACTGTTAAAGATACTGTCGATGCCAATGGTATAGTAGGAATTGACTTCGCAGGGTTCGATCGATTGGATGGAGCATCTAACAAAAACGGAATTACTTACGTGACATTGAAGTGCAATGACTCAAGTTATTTTGTTCAAGCATTGGAAAAGTTTTCTTTTGAAAAAGGTAGAACATTTAACACGCACATTGATTATAGACACTATAGAAAAAAAGGAAAACGGTTCCAACACTGTTTCCTAGAAGATGGTAACACACATCATTTTTATGGGCCATCTATAAATCGAGGTAAGATAAATATTGAGGCAGGCAAAATTTATAACATTACGATATCGGCTAAAGATTCTTATTTGAACGAAAGTGTTTTAAAAATGGTGGTAAGAGGAACTCAACCTACTCTGAAAAAACCTATATTAAAAGAATCTAATTACCACCCTATGAGTTGGACCCTAAAGGAAAACGTATTGGATATTGGAATCAAAAATTTCTATTCAGATACGATTAAGGGAGTTACGTATGCTGATTCAAGCCAAACTAAATTTCCGATCTCTTATTACGACGCCTCTACAGCGCATTATCTATGGGATATGAGAAGAGGAATGCCAGACTCAGTTCGTTTAGCAGATTCTATTTTAAGGTTTGATTTCAAAAAAGCAATTCTTCCGTTCCAAGAGAATACCTATTCGGACAGCAATATATTTATGTATTTTCCAAAAAACGCTGTATTTGATACCTTGTATCTGGATACTGAATATGATGAAAAGAAACAAGTTTGGCGAGCTTCTAATATTTTAGTGCCAATGCTAAAAAATGCTTCTATTACCCTAAAAGTTCCTGAAAGTCTAAGACACCCAAAAGCTTCAGTCTATTCTAAAAATTGGAAATCGGAATCTTATATAGGCACCACTTGGACTGAAACGGGTGCAAAGTTTAGAACAAGAAGTTTAGGGCAATGGGTGATTAGAAAAGATGAGAACGCCCCATATATTAAGCTAAACATTAAAAAGCCAAACTACATTTCCTTCAAAATCTCTGATGATAAGTCCGGAATAGCCAGTTATCGTGCAACACTAAATGGAAACTGGATTCTGATGAAATACGATCACAAGAGAAATTTACTTTATGTAGAAGAAGATTGGTGGAGTAAAACACTTAAAGGAGAGTTTAAACTCGTATTGAAAGATAATATGGGAAATGAAACTGTCTATGAAACAACTTTTTAATACCTTTGTGCCGTTTATAAAAAAATGGAGAAATGGCGGAACTTACCTTAAAAGTTGGAGACAAAGCACCTGAGTTTAAAGCAACAATCGAAACGGGAGAAGAAATCTCTCTTTCTGATTATCAGGGTAAGAAAGTAGTTCTTTATTTCTACCCTAAAGACAATACTCCTGGATGTACTCTTCAAGCATGTAACTTAAGAGATAACTATGATACCCTTTTGAAAGAAGGTTATGTAGTATTAGGTGTAAGTCAAGACACTGAAAAGAAACACCAAAATTTCATTAAAAAGTTTGACCTTCCATTCCCATTAATAGCCGATACGGATCACGTTGTTCATAACCTATATGGTGTGTGGCAAGAAAAGAAAATGTATGGAAGAACGTACATGGGTACAGTAAGAACCACTTTTGTGATCGACGAAAAAGGAATAATCGAAGAGATTATCGCCAAGGTCAAAACTAAGGAGCACACGGAACAAATTCTTAAAAACTAGTTTCCAATAATACGAGCTTCATGAAAAACTTCATCTCCAATATTACCACAAAGCTGTTCTATATTGGGGTGTGTGCCTTTATATTTTCTTGTGCACCTAAGCCTGCTTCTCAAGTTACCCTTAAAGATAGTTGGTCTACGTGCAAGAAGACAATCCTGAAACAAGTGGATGTTGCGTTCAAAAGTAACAAAGATAAACTGCCTGAAGATATTACTATTTCTGGTAAAGGTTCAGTTATGACTATGCAACTGGAAATTACCATGATGGTAAAACCTCTAGAGCAACAACGTGTAGAGGTTCAGTTTCCTGGAGGGAAATCTATTCAAGGAACTAATGAAAAGGAAACTTGGAGATATAATGATACCGATGGTTATAGCTCGGCAGAACAAAGAGATACGTCCGTAGGAAACTTTGTTGCTATGTTTGATACCTATGAAATGTTGAAATCAATAGAAGAAAAAGATATTTCGCGTAAAGACACCATGATTGGTGAAAAAGGGTATTACTTGATAAATAAACCGACAGGTAACAGAGACAACCTAAATGCGAAGTTGATCTTCACCAAAGATTGGAAACTCCACTTTTTAAGCTACCGTAAGGTCAACAATAGTTTTGTCCTTTCGGAGTTTGATTATAACTACAAATACTTAGTTCCTAAAAACCTTACTTTGGAAGTAAATGAAGGAGATATGAACATGGTTTTCGATCAGGTTAAGTATGATCAGAATTACAATAAAGAATTATTTTACAAACCCGCAGAGGAGGAACAAAAAGAGGAAGAGGAAAAAGTAGATTAGCAATTACGAACATAAGAATTTATATATACTCATCATGTCTAAGGATTATACAATAGAAGAACTTAAAGACCTCGCAACACAGTGTCGCAGGGATGCTTTAAGAATGGTGCACGCCGTATCATCTGGTCACCCAGGTGGATCATTAGGTTGTGCAGATTTGTTTGTCGCGCTTTATTTTAAAGTAATGAAGCACGATTCATCATTCAATATGGATGGAAAGAACGAAGATATGTTCTTCCTGTCTAACGGTCATATTGCGCCAATTTGGTATAGTGTTTTGGCCCGTTCAGGTTATTTCGAAGTAAGCGAATTAGCTACGTTAAGAAAGATCAATTCGAGATTGCAAGGACATCCTGCCACAGAGGAAGGACTTCCAGGAATTAGAGTTGCATCTGGATCTTTAGGTCAAGGATTATCTGTCGCTTCAGGAGTTGCTCAATCTAAAAAGTTGAATGGAGACGATCGTAACATCTTCGTATTGATGGGAGATGGTGAAATTCAAGAAGGTCAGGTTTGGGAAGCAGCAATGTACGCCGCACACTACAAACTGGATAACCTTATCGGAATGATTGATGTAAATGGACGTCAGATTGATGGTGATGTAGAAGATGTACTTTCATTAGGTGACTTAAGAGCGAAGTGGGAAGCTTTTGGTTGGGATGTAATGGAAGCAGACGGAAACGATATGGAGAAAATCGTTAATCAGTTGGAAGAAGCTCGTTCTAATACTGGAAAAGGAAAACCAGTTATGATGTTAGTTAAAACTGAAATGGGTCAGGGAGTTGACTACATGATGGGAACTCACAAGTGGCATGGTAACGCACCGAATGACGAGCAATTAGAAGATGCTTTGGGGCAGTTAAGTTCAAGTTTAGCAGATTATTAAACTTATATATTTAAGGCAAAGACTCAAAGAGATGTATTCGTGCATTCGTGGCACGCGAACTATCAAAACATTAAGAAAATGAAAAAATTCGAAGTATTAGGAAATAAAGACACTCGGTCA
>JAHDFW010000029.1:0-10668 GCA_020627945.1 Cytophagales bacterium | reverse complement strand
AAACATTAAGAAAATGAAAAAATTCGAAGTATTAGGAAATAAAGACACTCGGTCAGGTTTTGGAGATGGACTTACCGAATTAGGTAAAAAGAATCCAAACGTAGTTGCATTATGTGCAGACCTTACAGGTTCACTAAAGATGGGAGATTTCAAAAATGAAAACCCAGATCGTTTTTACCAAACAGGTATTGCTGAGGCAAATATGATTGGACTTGCTGCAGGTATGGCAATTGGAGGTAAAATTCCATTTACCGGAACATTTGCAAACTTCTCAACTGGTAGAGTATACGACCAAATTCGTCAGTCAGTTGCTTACTCAGAAAAGAACGTAAAAATTTGTGCATCTCACGCAGGACTTACTCTTGGTGAAGACGGAGCAACACACCAAATTTTGGAAGACATTGGAATGATGAAAATGCTTCCTCACATGACGGTTATTAACCCTTGTGACTATAACCAAACAAAGGCTGCTACAATTGCAATTGCTGAGCACGAAGGTCCAGTTTACTTGCGTTTTGGAAGACCAAAAATGCCAATCTTCATTCCAGAAGATCAAGAGTTTGTAATAGGGAAAGCGCTGATGCTAAACGAAGGAACAGATGTAACCATCGTTGCTACAGGTCACCTTGTATGGGAAGCTGTTCAAGCTGGGGAAATGTTAGCCGAAAAAGGAATCTCTGCTGAGATTATAAATATCCATACTATTAAGCCACTAGATGAAGAGGCAATTCTAAAATCTGTTGCTAAAACAGGTTGTATTGTTACTGCAGAAGAACATCAAATGAATGGTGGTTTGGGAGAAAGTGTTGCACAATGCTTGGTTAAAAACAAACCAGTACCTCAAGAGTTTGTAGCAGTGAAAGATACTTTCGGAGAAAGTGGAACACCAGCTCAATTAATGGAAAAATACGGTTTGACAAAAACGGATATTGTTTCTGCAGTGGAAAAAGTAATAAGCAGAAAATAGAATGGCTTTAAAAGAAGACCTTATAAAAAGAAGTGATTCCACTTGCGAGTTGTGCAAGTCGACTGATTCACTTAGTGTATATACCGTTCCTCCAAAATATGATGCTACGGTAGATGACAGTTTATTAGTTTGTGGCAATTGCAAGTCACAAATTGAAGATCCAAAAACCATGGACGCCAACCATTTTCGTTGTTTAAATGATTCAATGTGGAGCGAATTTCCTCCTGTACAGGTAATGTCTTGGAGAATTTTGCATCGTTTAAGAATTGCTGGAGAAAGTTGGCCGGTAGATCTTATTGAAATGATGTACATGGATGACGAAACATCCAGATGGGCACATGCCACAGGAGATCACGACGAAGCAGGTGTTGCAGTTCATGTTGATGCTAATGGTACTGAATTGAAAAATGGAGATACTGTTACATTAATCAAAAACTTAGATGTTAAAGGAGCTAACTTAATTGCTAAGCAAGGAACATCTGTACGTAGAATTCGACTGGTTGCTGATAATTTGGAACATATTGAAGGAAAAGTAGAAGGTCAGAACATTGTTATTCTTACACAATATGTGAGGAAGGTGAATTAACCTTTTTTCAAATACTAAATGATTTAAAGCCAGTTCAAAGGAGCTGGCTTTTTTGTTGGTTTTGAACTTTTGGAAAACGAAAATCGTTTTTGAAAACACTTAGTACAGAATGAAATGAAACCACTAAAAGTAAAATACACTCTTCCTGCGATTGAAGTAGATATGGGAGGGATGCCAATAAAACAACCGCTGCCCACCATGAACGTAGAGCAAGTTGATCCGTTTTTGTTGTTGCATCATGCTGCTATAAAATTGCCAAAACATCGTAAAGCAATTCATGCAGGAGTTGGTCCGCATCCACATCGAGGTTTTTCTCCTGTTACATTTGTAATTGACGGAGAAGTTCATCATCGAGATAGTCGAGGAAATAGCCAGGTGGCTAGTGAAGGAGATGTGCAATGGATGCATGCTGGTGCCGGAATTGTACATAGTGAAAGACCTTCGGAAAAAGCAATGGAGCATGGGCGACAGGAGATTATTCAACTGTGGGTAAATACTCCTGCGGCCAACAAAATGAATCAGCCAGATTATCAATATTTAGCGAAGGATAAAATGAACTCCTTTAGTTCTGTAAATGACTTGGTAACTACACGTTTAATTGCAGGAAACTATGAAGGGCAAAAATCGGAAATTCGAACACAGTCCGAATTACTAATTCTTTGGGCAAATGCTGAAAAAGACTTTGATGCCCTTGAACATGTTGAATATCAAATACCTGCAAATTATAATTGTGCGGTGTATTTAATTAATGGAGCCCTTAGAATTAGCGAACACGGTTTGTTAGAAGAGGAGAACCTTTGCGTTTTCGAAAGTCTGAGCGAAGAGTCAGTATTGAAGATGGATGTAACGGAAAACACGCAGTTCTTAATCCTTTCTGGTAAGCCTATAGATGAAAAAGTAGTATCCCAAGGACCGTTTGTTATGAATAATGAAACCCAAATTATGGAAGCAATGCGCGATTATCAAATGGGTAAAATGGGAATTTTGATAGAAGAGTAATGAGTTTTAAGGTAATTCAGAACATTTACACCATTATATTTGTTTAAACATTTGTTGTTTAATCAATCGTTTATATATTTGTCCTTCTTAATTTTTAAGAAATTATTATGAAAGCAAAGAATATTATTCAAACAGTACTTATAGTAGGAATGGGAATCATGTTTGCCATGTCAGGAGCAAATAAGTTTTTCCATTTTTCAGGGGATCCAAAATTAACAGCCGAAGCAGGAGCATTAATGGGTGCATTTGCAAACTCAGGTTGGATGTTACCACTTATTGGTTTTATCGAAATTCTTGGACCAGTCTTAATGGTAATCCCAAAGACTAGGGCACTAGGAGCAATTGTGTTATTGCCAGTAACTATAGGAATTTTGTTGTTCCATATTGCTTTGGAACCAGCAGGAATTATTCCAGGAGTTGTATTTACATTGATTAACGCTTGGGTGATTTTTGATAATAGAGAAAAATATATGCCAATGATTTCATAAAGATGAGATTAGGCGAAAAATTAAATCATAAACTTTACAAACTACAGAAAACAAAAAATGAACATTAAAATTTTATCAATTGCAAGTGTGCTAGCGTTAGGAATGTTAGCATGTACTTCTTCAGACCAACCAGCAAACGATGATGGTGCTGCTACCGAAGAACCTACAGCAACTACAGAGTCTGTTGACAAAGCATACACAGTAGACCCTGCTTCTTCTGAAGTTAGCTGGAAAGGACAAATGGTTGGTGGTGCTTATTACCATACAGGAACATTGCAATTAGCATCCGGTGACCTTGTTACTAATGGCGGAAAAGTTACTGGTGGTAAATTTGCGATCAACTGGAGCTCTTTGGCAACAACAGATGATAATTATTCAGAAGAACAGCCAGCAGCTAATCTTATTGGTCACTTGAAATCAGCAGCGTTTTTTGCAACTGACTCTTTAGGTGCAGCAACTTTCGAAATTACTGGAATGGAAGGGAATGACATCGTGGGTAACATGACGATCAGAGGGATTACAAACCCAGAAAAA
Organism: Cytophagales bacterium; assembly: GCA_020627945.1. Taxonomy (GTDB): domain Bacteria; phylum Bacteroidota; class Bacteroidia; order Cytophagales; family JAHDFW01; genus JAHDFW01. The sequence continues at coordinate 7,094 of JAHDFW010000029.1, read as the reverse complement.
GTAACAGATGTGAGCATCACTGAAGATGAAAATGGAGTTTCTGCTTCAGGTAAAATGACATTTGATCGTCAGAAATATGAAGTATCATATGCAAATACGTATAGTGACGCTGTGATTTCTGATGACATCGAAATTGGAATTAAGTTTTCTGGTAAATAAAACACCACGGAATCTAGTTAGTGAAGACATCAATTAATTTGTGTGACTAGATAATTATGTTTTAAACTAACGAAAAGGAGCTTCGGCTCCTTTTTCAAGAATTAATTTTGGTTAATTGTTGTGTAAAACTCTCAAGCGATTTAGATCGTTTGGGAGTTTTTGTTTAAACCTCTTCTATGGTTGGATTCAGCTCTATGTTTTCCAGTTTCGAATTCCGAAATACCAGCAGAAATATTCCAGATATGATCATTAGAAAAGCAGATCCAACGATGCAAAAAATAACACCTCCTTTAGGGTTTTCGGATATAATTTGATAGGCACCACTGGCGGCTTTGTTTGTAATAAGCAGAAGAATAGAAAAGGCACCAAAGAGTGTTCCGATAAACTTTGGGCTTCCAAAACGAACAATAAGAGCACAAAAGGCGGGTGCTATTAGCGCTTCAGCTAACCCTATGATTAAAGCAAAAGAGGCAACGGAGTTTTCCATTATCGGTTCTTGCGTAACTAAACCATACATAATGTAATAAGCAAGAAAACTAAAGAAGAAACCAAGCGCAAATTTGCCCCACCAATTTAGCTTAACCAATACCCAAATTACGGCAAAAGTTATACACGCAGTAATCGTACAAAATGTTACCCAACTGGTATAAGAGGAACCTACCCCAAGATTGTCTTGTATTGTTAGGTTGAACTTTTCTGTGAGTATTTCATAACTTGCTGTAGACCCAATTTCGAAAAACAACCAGAATATGCAAACCATTCCCATGCCCGCTATCAATTGTAGTACAGATGAGGTAGTGATAGGAACCTTGGTGTCTTCAGGTATTTCCACTTTTTTGGTTGCAAAAATCAATCCTGCAGAGGTCCAAAACACCATTGCCCCAAGGACACAAGCAACATTAAAATGAGTTTCCTGCGCGGTGAATGTAAATATTAATGCCCCCAGAAATGCGCCAATATTTATAAAAACATATGCCCAGGAAAAGACGGCATATAAATGCTCCTTTTTACTCAGATATTCTTTACCAAGACCAGACACCAAGTTAGGAGTATAAAGACCACCACCGATAGCAATAAGTGCTATACCGAACTTGGTGGTATCCAAGTCTGGTGGAAATAATAGTAGTGCTCCTAGCCCCTGTACAAAACCTCCAATTATCATTGATTTTTTGTTACCTAGTGCTAAATCACCTAATAGCCCGCCACCTAACTTAGCCAAGTACACGAGCATTGTAAATGTACCAAATATTGCAAATGCTTCCGCGGAATCACTATTCGTTAAATCGAGCAAGCGTAATACAAGAATTCCACGAATACCATAATATGCTAGACGTTCTAATAATTGAGAGAGCAAGTAGATAATTGTATTTGGTTTCATAGGGAATTAAGTAAGTTTTAATTATTCTTTATAAAAACCTTTATTGAATACCGTCATTGTAATTCCACCCAATAAAGCCATGGCTAAAAAGCAGATAAGTACTACGGTTTTTGGGTCTTCCAGAAAACCTAGCAAAGATCCCGAGGCAAGTTTATTTAAAATCATAGATGGAATCATTAGCAGACTGATGGTACTCCCAAGGTATTTTGAGTGAGCAAATTGTATGGTGAAGGAGTGAAGCACAGGGTTGATTAAAGCTTCTGCAATTCCTATTAATAAAAGAGATGCCGAGAGACCCACCGTACTGATATCGTTTTGATTGTTAATAACCACCCAGATTAAGAAGATAGATGTAGCGGCCATAAAAAAAGCCCCTGTTAGCATTCCCCACTTTGTGAATTTACGTTGAGTAATAACAGGGATAATGAACATCATTGCTAAAACAAGGATCACAGTTGAAGCTGTTGAATAATCAAAAAAGGGAGGTAAAATTTCGAAAAATGAAACAGGCGAACCACTATTCTGAAGATGAAAAACTCCTGCCATTGACCAACCTTTCACTACCCAAAAACAACTTACAATCACACTGATAAAAATTAGTACCCCAACCACCTTGAACCTTCCTTCTTTTTGAGCTTCGGGTTCAGGGTTTTCTACATTTTTACTATTGTATATCAGAAAAGCTGAAAGTAGTTGAATTCCACAAATCAAAGCAAAAGAAGGTGAGCTTCCCATATTGCTGTATACTACCCCTGCAAGAACACTCCCTATCAAAACCCCTAAGTTTGTTACTAAATGTACCCAATTGAATGTTTCATATAGGTTTTCTTTATTATCCAGTCTTAATTTTCCAATTTGTGCAATCAAATTCGTAGAATAAACTCCACCACCGAGACCTATTAGTAAGACTGAAAGGTAAGCCAGATAAGAAATATTTACTAATAAAAGCACCACCCCAATTACTTGCAAAATTACGCCTGCAAGCAACCACTTTTTGTAGTTCCAGATATGATCACCTAAAAAACCTCCAATAAAACTAGCCGCGAAATAGATAAATGCTAGCCAACCATAAATAGCAAAAGCATCATCTTGAACCAGATCCATTTCTCTATTCGTTAAGTGAATAACGAAGATGCTTCGGATTCCGTAATAGCCAATGCGCTCAAAGAGGCTTGAGAAAAGGTATGGAGAAATATTAGGTTTCACGTAAGGTGTCATTGTTGTAATCTGCTTACTATTTACTAAAATTTCGATACATTTGAAAATAAGATGATAAACCTCGAGCAAATATTAAGTTTAGATCCTAAAGCAACATACGTTCAATGTAAGAAGGGAGAAATCATTCAAAGAGCTGGTGATCAAAATCCGTGTGCTTTCTATGTAAAGAAAGGTTTGTTACGAGCGTACCTATTAGATAGTAATGGAAAAGAGCATATATATATGTTTGCTCCTGAAGATTGGGTTGTTGCAGATATTGAAGCCGTAGAGTTTAATGAGCCTGCACAATTGTACGTGGATTGCCTTGAAGATACCGAGGTTATTAAATTTGATAAGGATTGCGTTTTAAAACAGAGTTTACCTCAAGAAGAAATCCTTAATTACTGTAAATTGCTTTTTAGAAGAATAGCTAGATTACAACGAAGAGTATTGATGCTAATGGGTTCTCCTGCAGTTGATAGGTACAACTACTTTTTACAAACTTATCCGCAACTTACCCATAGAGTTCCTCAACGAATGATTGCAACTTATTTGGGCGTTGCTCCCCAAACTCTAAGTACACTAAGGAGCAAAATGGCCACGTTCGATAAGTAATTTATTCATCTATCTGAATGTTTTTGGTTTTCGTATTCCTGAAATTTGGGGTATGGAAAAAGAATATACTAACGGAGAAATAACCATTGTTTGGAAACCAGGTGTATGTATTCATGCAGCAGAATGTGTTAAAGCATTACCTAACGTATACCACCCAAAATCCAAACCTTGGATTACCATAGAGAATGCAACAACACAAGAATTAAAAGATCAAATAGCAAAGTGTCCTTCAGGCGCATTAACATTTTACGAAAATGACTAAGATTAAAAATATAGAACCTTTGGGCTTTCCTTGGAAAACTCAAAACCCGTTTCTTTTCTGTGCTTATCACCGAGACGAGTATCCAGTAGGTAATGAACATATGGGTGTTCATTCTCACGAAAAAGTTGGTAGAAACATTGGGCAGGATTTTATGATCAGGAATGGATGGAGAATGTATCATGGAAGTGAAATTCCTGGTTTTCCATATCACCCGCACAGAGGTTTCGAAACGATAACAATAAATAAGGAAGGTGTCGTAGATCACTCCGATTCTTTAGGAGCAGCAGGAAGATTTATGGGTGGAGATGTACAGTGGATGACTGCGGGAAGAGGAATTCAGCACTCTGAGATGTTTCCTTTAGTAAACGAAAATGAACCTAATCCATTAGAGATTTTTCAAATTTGGCTCAACCTTCCAAAGGCATCCAAAATGGTCGAACCACATTTTAAGATGTTATGGAGAGAGGAAATCCCAGAGGTAATTAATACGGATTCGGAAGGACATAAAACTACTATTCAAGTGGTGGCTGGAAATGTAAATGATACCCCTGCCCTTCAACCAAACCCAGACTCATGGGCTGCAAACCCAGATAACTATGTTGGTGTTTTTACGGTCAAGATGGAACCTTCTGCAGAGTGGACTCTCGATAAAACTAGCCCCGATGCAAGTCGTTCGTTGTTCTTTTACAAAGGAAGCAGTATCGAAATTGAAGGGAAAACAGTGAGATCTTCCAGTTTGGTTGAACTTGATGCATCAGCCGATATTAGTATTACAAATGGAGATGAAGAAGCTTTCTTTTTGATTTTAGAAGGTAAGCCTATTGATGAACCTGTTGTCCAACATGGACCATTTGTAATGAACACATCAGATGAAATTCGTCAGACGATGATGGAATATGGACAAACCCAATTTGGCGGTTGGCCTTGGGAACAAAGGGAAGTTGTACACCCTAGAGAAAAAGGACGATTTGCTCTCCACGCAGATGGTCGGGAAGAGATAAAATAAAACTTGACTTAACTAAACAATAACATTATGAGCAAACCAAAAATAGTAGATCGAAAACCGATAAAAGTTGAAGTTAAAAAGGGTGAGGAACAATACTGGTGCGCATGTGGGTTAAGCAGCAATCAACCATATTGCGATGGCTCACATCGAACAACGGATATTACACCCGTTAAATTTGTTCCAGAAGAAACAGGTGATGCGTACTTGTGTATGTGTAAAAACACTAAAAACCCTCCTTATTGTGATGGAACACATGCAAAACTGAAGGAAGATGATGACTCAAATGAACCACAAGCAAATCCTGACTCTGCATCACCAACTAAAGAGGAGCCTACTTTGGCTTATATAAAAGCATTAGCAAGAGATGGACTCTCTAAAACGGGACATCATGGAGAAATGGGTGCAATGGGTGTTCCTATCCCTGAACTTCCGAGATGGAACGACATTCAAATATTGGCTGCACAAATGGCCACTAAGCCTTTAATGGAAGATGTTCCAGTAAATTCAGAATTGATTATAGGCCCTAATGCTAAAAAACCTCTAAAACTGGATATTCCAATTTTCGTTTCGGACATGAGTTTTGGTGCATTATCTGAAGAGGCAAAAGTAGCGCTGGCCAAAGGTGCAGAAATGGCAGGCACAGGTATTTGCTCCGGTGAAGGAGGAATGCTTGATGAAGAACAACAATCTAACTCTAAATATTTTTATGAACTAGCATCGGCCAAGTTTGGTTTTGAATGGGATAAACTTAAAAATGTACAAGCCTTTCACTTTAAAGGAGGACAAGGTGCAAAGACAGGTACAGGAGGACACTTGTCAGGTAATAAAGTAGTTGGGAAAATTGCGGAAATTAGAAAGCTTAAAGAAGGAACTCCTGCAGTATCACCACCTACATTTGATGATCTTATTACTACAGAAGATTTTAAGAACTTTGCAGACAAGGTTCGAGAGATTACTGGAGGAATACCAATTGGTTTTAAATTGTCAGCAAACCATATCGAGGAGGACATCCAGTTTGCATTGGACGCAAGTGCAGATTATATCATCTTGGATGGTCGAGGAGGAGGAACAGGAGCAGCACCTTTGATTTTTAGAAATAATATTTCCGTTCCTACAATTCCAGCTTTAGCAAGAGCTAGGAAATATTTGGATAAAGTTGGTCGTAAAGATGTGACATTAATAATCACAGGAGGTATTCGAGTACCAGATGATTTTATTAAAGCAATGGCACTGGGTGCGGATGGAATTGCAGTTTCTAATTCTGCTCTACAGTCAATTGGTTGTGTTGCAGCGAGAATGTGTAATACTAATAATTGCCCTGCAGGGATTGCCACTCAAAAGCCAGAACTTCGTAAAAAACTAAATGTCGATAAGTCCGCTCTTCAATTGTTTAACTTCTTTTCGGCGTCTACAGACTTAATGAAAGTTATGGCAAGAGCATGTGGTCATGATCACTTAGGTAAATTCAATCAGAAAGATATTACCACTTGGAAAAAGGACATGGCCGATCTTACCGGGATTCGCTTTGCAGGAGTACAATAATAAATCAGAAACCCTTGTCCAACATTTGGCAGGGGGTTCTTTTTTTGCAGTAATATTGGGCTATTATCTCTTCTTCTTTTTCTTTCTCCCAGAACTGCTTCCTGATCCAAAATGTGAACTTGATACAGGTTTAGATTCATTATCAAGAATTGAAACCACATACTTTTTAAGGTCAGGATAATGGAAGTTCTCTTCAATAAAACCAAAAGTATAATGACTGTTTTCCTTATCCATGCCCACTGCATACTTAGGCCCTCCTATTTCTTCCGAAATTGGAGAGTTTTCGGTTTGAATTTTTGTTTCAATATTTCCGTCTTTGTCGTTTACATAGAAGATGTGTTTGTAATATAACTCTCCTGGTATTTCCTTGAACCGTTCAAAAACCAAAACCCTTTTTCCATCCCAGATGAATTGATCAAAACAAAACATTTGCTGCATGTTTTCTGGTAGAGCTTGAGCTTTGTATCCATCATAAAGAATTTTCTTATAAGGTATAGTTTTATCGAATTTCTCTTGGGCATAATAACACTGAATCAATTTAGAAACTGCCTGATAGTCGTTGGGCTTAATTTCCGTAAGTTCAAAAAATCGCTTTTCAGCATTTTCGTATTCGCCACCAAGGTATTCTTTTAGACCAAGGTTAAATAAGGTTGTTACTCGGTATGGCGATTCGATCGAAATTTTAGTTTCAGCAACTTTCCAAGCTTCAAAACATTCTTGCTCCATTCCAAGATCTTGATAAAGTTGAGGAATCATAAAGTAGATTCTCGGTTTTGGATTGGGCAACTTACTTCCAGTAACAAACGCATCTAAAGAGCCCTTTAAATCACCTTGTGCAATATATGCATCTCCAAGACCCTCGTAATATTTAGACCTTGCAGAATCCATTTCGATAGCCTGTTTTATTAGTTTTTCTGCTTCCTTTGGTTTTTCTA
>JAHDFW010000222.1:2939-4935 GCA_020627945.1 Cytophagales bacterium | reverse complement strand
ATTGGAATGAAGATAAGGCAACTCATATTGATCCTTCAGTAATCGATAGTCTTGAAAACTTAAATTCAGCAAAATCAGTTAACATTGTAGCAATGGCTAGTTCAGAAGGAACAGTTGCCTACAACTATAATCTTGCCCAAAAAAGAGCTAATTTTACCAAATACATGCTCTCCTTAATGGGATACAATAAAAAACGAATAACAACAACCATACTAGGAGAAAGCAAAAGTGATCAATCAAAAATTAACGATTCCGACCGTAGAGTTGAGATTTATATTGAACAATAAGTGAGTGACCAAGAAATCATATCGGCCCTAAAACAAGGAAATCAAAATGCCTTTAAGCATGTTTATAGTGGCTATGGTATGGTTGAAAATTATATTCTGAATAATTCAGGAAATAGGGAAGACGCTCGTGATCTCTACCAAAATGCTCTCATCATTTTCTACCGAAAAATTAAGGAACCTGAATTCGAACTCAACTCGAAAATCAGCACGTATGTTTTTTCCATTGTAAAGAACCTTTGGTTGAAAAAAATTACTCGTAATAAGGAAACTACTCAATCCGAATTTCAAGATAAGGAAGTTGAAGAAAACGACTTTGAATTAGATAAGAGTAATTCTGATGTTAATGTAGGTTCTTACCTAAGCAACTTGCTCCAAAAAATTGGTGATCCTTGCAAATCATTAATTACGCTTTTTCACTTCGACAAACTCGAGTGGGAAGTCATTGCGGAAAAATTGAATTATAAAACTGCCCATGCTGCAAGAAATCAGAAGTACAAATGCTTTCTAAAAATTAGAAAATTAATTCCTGAAACGGATCGTGTGAGACTATTTGAATCTATGTTATAATGAGTATTGGAAATAAAGACATAGAACTGATTTACAAGTATCTTTCTGATGAACTCTCTTCAGAAGAAAGAAAAACGATTGAGCAAAGAATCGAAACAGAACAAGAACTTCGAACAGAATATAACATGCAAAAAGCGCTGTTCGGCGGATTCGAAAAAGCGGGTGAAGATGCCCTTGCTTCTTTCCTGAGTGAAAATCACGACGCGTTTGTAAAGTTCCAATGGTGGAACAAATGGAAATGGTGGATAATGGGTGGAGTTGCAACCGCAATTATCGTAGCAAGTGTAGCTCTATTTTCAAATCCTAAAGAAGTTACAACTGATCCTGAATTACCTGTGTATAAAATAGGTTTACCATTAGACTCTATCAAGGTTGATACTTCACATTTTATAAATGCCAATATAAGAGAAAAAGATAGCACACCTTTGGATAAGGCTGTAGATGATTTTCTGATAGTTAGTCGTGGCGAGATGTCTGAAGAAGAACATAACAACTTTGACACCACTTATTATGGGATTCCAATAATGGAATACATGGATTTTGAAACAATTACAGTAAAAACAGGAAAGAATCTTGAGTTTGTAGGAATTAAAGCTGTGGATATTCCAAATTTGAAATTAATCCAGTTTAAAAATCGCTGGTTTTTAGAGTACAATATGGAATACTACCAACTCCAGAAAGATTCCATGATTTTGATCAAAGATGTACGCGTGAAACAACAACTTGGACTCAACGAACCATCTGGAAATTTTGTAAATGCGACATTCTTGCATGAAAAATTCAAGCTTTCAAGGTTTACCAAAGCTATGTGGACATCAACTGATCTACCTATTAATCCTAAGTTCAATCGTAATAGGGACACTTTAAAACATACTGGACCTCATATTTTTAAAGAGGCAATCAACATAGACGATCGTCTATACCTAGTCACAGATTCTGGTGATTTTTTTATGGAGGACAGGAAAAACCGTTCTTTTAAAGTACTACAAGATCTGCCTAAAGTTCCTTTTAAAAGTCAGGTTAAACTTCAAGTGTACAAACCAGATTTGCAGAAACTGAATGACATGTACGATAGTAATTAAGCCTTTAAGAGCAAGAGTTTTGAGTGGGGAGCAAGAGTGTAAAGTATAGAAATTTTCTAA
>JAHDFW010000222.1:0-2839 GCA_020627945.1 Cytophagales bacterium | reverse complement strand
ATCATGCTTTGCTCATTTTATCTGTTCGCAACTTCATTTGCATTCGCTGATAAAACACCTGAAGACGAAATCATGTGGAAGAAAAAGTACACCAGAATTCTTGATCTTCGCGAACCACAAAATAAATCATGGATGTCTAGAGGAAATGAAATTTCTCAACTCTTAATGGATGGTGTCTTCAATGGTAAACTTACAGGCTATACTTCCGATTCTCTTAATCAGGCAATGACAATTGAAGCGTTCTTAAGCAAACTCACTATTCCAGGTTCTGAAACAGATGAAGACCCTTTGGAAGACTGTTGCGATGACGATGACACATGGCCAACGGATGAAGACAATTGGGAGGAAGACGAAGTGGATCTTGGTCCAGAATTATATCTGGCAAACCAACTTTATATTCTACAAATCACCGAGGACGCTCTTTACAACAAGAAAGAATCAAGAATGAGATATGAAATCGAATCAATTACTTTATACATCCCTGCAGATTTACCAGACAACCTTCGAGGTGTTCAAGATCATCTTATCACGTTCAAATATGAAGATTGTGTAAAATATTTCGAAGAACTAAATCAATTCGTGTGGTTCAACCGACAAAATAGTCAAGAGCACCGCAGCTTCTCAGATGCATTTGACTTAAGGTTATTTGCCTCAACTATTGTAAAAGTTGAAAATCCAGATGACCTGTACATCGAAGACGAAGAAGGATCACCAGAAAAAGGAATCATCGGTTCGAAGAAAGCTGAATATAAGCTTATGGAAACCGAACATGAGATGTATGAATTCTAACTGTTCCTAAAACTTTAGAAACGCAGAAATCCACCTTTCGGTAATTACCGGAGGTGGATTTCAATTTAACGTATTTGTCTTCTAAGGTGGATATTCTTATATTTGATTAATTATTGTAATTATTACATTATGAGATATCTATTCTTTTTATCCAGTCTTCTAATAGTTCTAGCAGGTCTTGGTCAAACAACAACTCTGTCAGAAGACTTTGAAGGAGGAGCAACTCTAACTTGGGTAGAAGATGGATCCACTTTAGACGATGCTTTTGCAAACCCTTATAAAACGGGCATTAACACAAGTAATACTGTCCTTAAGTACATTGATAATGGAGGTCAGTATGCGAATGGGAGATTTCAAATTAGTCCAAATTTCGATCTTTCCACCAATTACTTCTTCACCTTAAAAATATATGTAGAGTCATCTTCGATTACAGGAAGCTCACCAAATCAGGTGTCTTTGAAGTTACAAGACGGTACACTTGGTCAACCGTGGGATACTCAAAGTGAAATTATAAAGCCGTTAGCTTTAAATAAATGGCAAGAAATCACTTTTGACTTTAAAAATGATCCATTTATGAACTTAAATGGAGGTTCTCCAGACCCAATTACAAGGACAGATTTTAACAGAGTTGTTATTCAAGTGAATGGAGAAAATAACACAGATCATGTAACTGCATATATTGACGATATCACCCTTGGTCCAGAACCACCAACCTGTTCAAAATATAATACTCTGATTTGGTCCGATGAATTTGATGGGAACGGAGCGATTAACGGAAATAAGTGGTTTCATCAAACCAAATTACCTCAAGCTTGGGGATGGTACAACGGAGAATCTCAACACTACACGAATCGAACTGAAAACTCCTATGTTCAAAATGGAAACCTTCACATTAAAGCAAAAAAAGAATCATTCACAGATCAGGGAGTTACCAAATCATATACTTCTGCTAGATTGAACTCTAAGTTTGCTTTTACTTACGGAAGAGTTGAAGTACGAGCTAAATTACCAACAGGTTCTGGTACATGGCCAGCCATTTGGATGCTTGGTAAAAATATAAATGAAGATGGTGCCTATTGGCAAACTCAAGGTTACGGTACAACCGCTTGGCCCGCTTGTGGAGAAATAGATATTATGGAACATTGGGGCAAAAACCAAAACCATATCTCAGCAGCAATGCACACTCCTTCTTCGTTTGGAGGCACGGTAAACACTGGTGGAATGAACAATTCTACAGTTTCGACAGAGTTCCACATTTACGAAATGGAGTGGTACGAAGACTCCATTGTCTTCAAATTTGACGGGTTTAATTTCTACACATACGATCCTGCAATTAAAAACAATGATACTTGGCCTTTCTATGATCCACAATTTTTATTGCTCAATATTGCTATGGAAAGCACCGTTGATCCTGCTTTTACAGAAAGTGAAATGGTTTTAGACTACGTGAGAGTTTATCAGGAATCAGCAACAGAAAAAGTAACAGCGTGTGACTCTTATACTTGGGGGAACAATCAAACGTATAATTCCAACACCAATACAAGTCATACTTTTCAAACGGCTCTAGGGTGTGATTCGCTAGCTCATCTAGAATTAACAATAAATCAAAGTTCTAATGGTGCGGATGTCCAATCATCATGTGATCCTTATACTTGGATAGATGGTCAGACTTATTCGACAAGTAACAATACTGCACAGCACACCATCATGAATTCAGTTGGCTGTGATTCCGTGGTGACATTGAACCTTACCATTAACGAACCGACCATGGGTACGGATATTATTTCAACATGTAGTTCCTACGTTTGGATAGATGGGAATGAGTACACTGAAAGTAACAATACCGCCACACACACTATTCCCAACAGTGCTGGTTGTGACAGTGTAATAACCCTCGACCTAACTATAGCACCAGTAAAATTACAGGTTGATCGATTTGATAATGGTCTTTTCGCATTGGCTTTAAATGCCTCCTTCGAATGGATTGATTGTGACAACAATTTTTATAGAATCACGGGCGCAACTGAAGCAATATATGAACCTTCTTCAG
>JAHDFW010000028.1:25404-29155 GCA_020627945.1 Cytophagales bacterium | reverse complement strand
TAACTTCGCAGCAAAGCCCAAAATGAGGTTCTATTAATTATATCTTAGCTAAAAATAAATTATTTAAATCATGAAAGTAACAGTAGTTGGAGCAGGAGCAGTAGGTGCTAGTTGTGCCGAGTATATTGCGATCAAAGATTTTGCTTCGGAAGTTGTTTTATTGGATATCAAAGAAGGATATGCAGAAGGTAAAGCGATGGATTTGATGCAATGTGCGTCTTTGAATGCTTTTGATACTCGTATCGTAGGAAGCACAAACGATTATTCTAAAACTGCAGGTAGTGATATCGCAGTAATTACTTCAGGTATTCCAAGAAAGCCAGGTATGACTCGTGAGGAGTTAATTGGTATCAATGCAGGAATTGTTAAGGAAGTATCTTCTAACTTATTAAAACATTCGCCTAACACAATCATCATTGTGGTTAGTAATCCAATGGATACTATGGCTTACCTTGTTCACAAGACTACTGGACTTCCAAAGAACAGAATTATTGGAATGGGAGGAGCTTTAGATTCAGCTCGTTTTAAGTACAGATTGGCTGAGGCGTTAGAGTGTCCTATTTCTGATGTTGATGGAATGGTAATAGGTGGTCATAGCGATAAAGGTATGGTTCCATTGATCGAGAAGGCAGCACGTAACAGTGTTAAGGTTTCTGAGTACATTTCTTCAGACAGAATGCAACAAGTAGTAGAAGACACTAAAGTAGGAGGGGCAACTCTTACTAAATTGTTAGGAACTTCTGCTTGGTATGCACCAGGTGCGGCAGTTTCTGCTTTGGTTCAAGCTATTGCTTGTGATCAAAAGAAAATGTTCCCATGTTCTGCTTTATTAGAAGGGGAATATGGTTTGGAAGGTCTTTCTATCGGAGTTCCATGTGTACTTGGTAAAAACGGAATTGAAAGAATTGTGGAGATCAGTTTGAGTGATGCTGAGAAGGCTAAACTTACTGAGTCTGCAGAAGGAGTTAAGAAAACTAACAGTCTTTTAGACGGAGTTATCGCTTAAGCGAATTAGCTTTTATAGAAAAAAGGAATCCCTTGCTTGATGTTTCAGGCAAGGGATTTTTGTTTAGGACGTTTTAAGGTCGTTTTATAGAATAGGATTGATGCGAAGGACTCGCATCTTGTTTGGAAAGTTCAATTTTATTATTGCTTTCTGAATAACAAATTACATTATCATTCTGTAGGAAATCTGTATTTCTGACTTTTCCATCAGGTTGACCGAAAAAGATACTTAAACCAAATACTGAAATCGAAAATATGAATGATCTGTAGTTCATAGGCAAACGCTTTTTTTAAGTTGTGTTCTATTATTAAGACTCTAAATAAGAACGAATGGTTGCCTGAGTATATTATTTCTATCTTCTAATAATGCAAAAGAGGTTGTCTCCTAAGCGCATAGCCTTAGAAACAACCTCTAAAATGTTTTGGTATAACTTATCTTACTATTGTGGAATAGGAAACCCTCTATCTCTCATGATAGCATCAATCTTAGCATCTCTTCCTCTAAATAGACGATAAGCTTCAGCTGGATCAATAGCGTTACGTGGAGCAAACAAATACTTTACGAGTTTATCTGCTAAAGCTTTATCATAGAACCCGTCAGGAGCTTCAGCAAAAGCTTCAGCAGCATCGGAGGTTAATACATCCGCCCATAAATAACCATAATACCCTGTTGCATATCCTTCACCAGAGAATACATGACCAAAATGAGGAGTTCTGTGACGCATCACTAATTCCTTAGGCATATTAAGTTCAGCTAATGTTTCTTTTTCAAAGGCATCAACATCTAAATTCTCAGGATCTGCTAAGTGCAATTTCATATCCATTAATGCAGAAGCTAGATATTCTGTAGTAGCAAAACCTTGGTTGAATGTAGAAGCGTTTTTTACTTTAGCAATTAGTTCTGCCGGCATTGGTTCACCAGTTTCTGCATGTACCAAAAATTGGTTGATTACCTTATCAGTAGATAACCATCTTTCCAATAATTGAGATTGGAATTCAGTGTAATCTCTTACCCCGCCTTGTAAAGTAGGGTATTTAACTTTAGCAGATAAGAAATGTAATGCGTGACCAAATTCATGGAAAAAAGTTTCAGCATCATCCCAAGAAATTAATACCGGCTCACCAGGTGCAGGCTTAACAAAGTTAGAATTGTTTGAAGCAAGTACTATTTTTTCGCCATCATACGAAGTGTAATCTCTGTACGTTGTAGCCCAAGCTCCAGAGCGCTTACCTTCACGTGCATATGGATCTAGGTACCAAAGACCAACGATCTTACCTGTAGTAGCGTCAGTTACTTCCCATACTTTTACATCCTCGTGGAATACAGGAACTGATCCTTCCTCAACTGGTTTAAAGTCGAAGTTAAAAAGTTCTTTAGCCGTAAAGAATAGAGCAGGAGTTAGCTTATCTAACTGTAAATACTGTTTTACTTCTTCCGAGTTTAAATCGTATTTTTTCTTACGAACTTTTTCAGCATAAAAACGGTAGTCCCATGGCTCAATTGTAATATTATCTCCGTTCTCATCAGCAACCGTTTGCATGTCAGCTACTTCTTCCTTTACTCTTCCAATAGCAGCAGGCCAAACTTTCATCATTAAGTCCATTGCACCTTCAGGGTTTTTAGCCATTCTGTTTTGTAGCCTCCATTCTGCGAAGTTTTTGTGTCCAAGTAGTGCAGTTTTTTCTTTTCTTAATTTCAGGATTTGTTGGATAATTTGATTGTTGTCATACTCGTCTCCGTTATCACCTCGAGAATAATAATTTTTCCAAACTTGCTCACGAATTCCTCGTTCAGTAGAGAAGGTAAGAAATGGATCCATTGAAGATCTGGTATTCGTAACGGCATACATTCCTTTTTTACCTTTATCTTCAGCCATTTTTGCCGCAGATTTAATATATCCTTCAGAAAGTCCACCCAGTTGATCTTTATTTAGGAAAGTGACATAATTCTCTTCATCATGTAATACGTTATTTCCAAACGTCGTATAAAGCGTAGATAATTCAGTACTAATTTCAGCGTAACGCTTTTTCTTTTCAGCATCAAGATTGGCTCCGCTCATTGCAAAACTCTCGTAAATAAGGTTTACAGTACGTTGCTCTTGTGTGTCTAAAGCATTTTCTTGTGAAGCATCATAAACCGTTTTAATACGTTGGAACAAAGCCTTGTTTTGGGTGATTTTGGTTGAGAATTCAGCAAATTTTGGAGAAAGTACTTGTTGGATTTCTCGAAACTCTGAAGAAGAACGGTTGCTACTCCAAATTCCATAATAAGCGTAGATGCGATTCATTTCTGCTCCAGCAATATCATAGGCCAAAATGGTGTTTTCGAAAGTTGGTGCATCAGGGTTAGCTGTAATCTTGTCGATTTCGGCAAGTTTCAGTTCCATCGCTTTTTCAACAGCCGGGGTAAGATCTTCCAGCTTCATTTTATCGAATGCAGGTACGCCTCCGTAAGGCCCATTCCAAGTTTGTAATAAGATATTCGAAGGTACTTCAGAAGTATCTGAGGTATCGGAATCATTAGTTTTATCTGAATTCTGCGCGCAGGAGAATATCATCAACGAAGAAACAGCCAATACGGTTGATTTCATCATAATTGATTTCCAAGTCTTTTTCATAACGTTTTGTTGTAAGAATTATAGGTTATTATTTGGCTAAAAATAGGTGGAATATCATTGGGATCAAAATCCAGTACATTAAGGGCATAAAAAAACACCCAAGAATCAAAGTTCAAGGGTGTTCATAA
>JAHDFW010000028.1:0-25304 GCA_020627945.1 Cytophagales bacterium | reverse complement strand
GGAAACAGTACATTGTTAAGAATTAGTCTATATCCTGGCGAACGCGGATGTAAATCAAGGTTTGTTGGTTCTTCATTTACGTAGTGTTTATAGTCTTCAGGATCATGACCTCCATAAAAAGTAAATTGTCCTTTTCCTACAATTCCATGGATGTAACGAGCTTCACCAAGTGATTTGGTTTCTCCCATTACGATCACGTTAGGTTTGATATACTGTTTCATGAACGCAGTAGTTTGCCCATAGAAACCTTTGATTACCGTTTCATGATTTTGAGTTAGCATAGTAGGTACAGGGTCCCATTTAGCCGAAAACTGAAACAATTTGAAATAATCATTTTTCTCAGTAATTCTTCGTTCTCTTGTTCTTCCATAATGATCAACTGTGGAGAATTCAACAGTTCTTGGGTTTTTCTCCAATTTAAAGTTTCTGAAAGCGAAAGTCTGACCGTAGTCCAATTTTTGATCAGCGGCAGGGTCCATTGGGTCACCGTCGAACATACTTTCAACGATATCGGTTCCATTTGCAGCTAGTGCTATATCATAAGTATCAGTTGCGGTACACATAGCAAACATAAAACCTCCTCCTGCAACGAATTCCTTTATTTTATTTACTACAGCCAATTTTAGTTGAGTCACTTTAGTATAACCGTATTTTGCAGCTAATGCTTCATATTCCTGTTTACGCTTGATAAACCAAGGCTGATTTCTAAAAGCCGCCCAGAATTTATCATATTGTCCCGTAAAATCCTCATGGTGGAGGTGAAGCCAGTCGTATTTGCTCAATTCACCACTCATTACTTCGTCATCAAAAACAACATCGTAAGGGATTTCGGCATAGGTAAGAACAAGCGTTACAGCATCATCCCAGGGTTGTTTAGATTTTGGTGAGTATACCGCAACTTTAGGAGGGACGTCTAATTTCATAACATCCATGTTGGATTCAGGATTTGAAATTTGTGTTAGGACCTGATTATATGAACCTCCAGTAATAATTTGGTAACTTACTCCTCGGATGATTAATTCTTCTTCAATTGCTCTAATGTTGTCGGTTACAAAACTTCCTCCCTTGTAGTTAAGAAGCCAATCTACACTTACTTCTTTTTTCAAAGTCCAGTAAACTATCCCGTATGCTTTTAAGTGATTTGCCTGCGTATCATCCATTGGTATAAAAATGTGCGAGGCATTTCCACGGATATTTAGTATTATTGCACTAAAAGCAATCAGAATAAATTTTAGTGCGTTATTTTGAATTATGTTCATCAATTGATTGTTTAGATTGGTAAAAATATGAATTTATTTCTAAACATAAGTGAGGCCCTATCTGCTATTAGGAGTAACTTCTTAAGAGCGATAATTACGGTGCTTATCATAATGCTAGGAATAATAGTGTTGATTTGCATCATTACAACGATAGAAGGTCTTAAAAATTCCATTCAAGGTAACCTTTCTTCACTAGGATCAAACATTTTTAATGTTGAGTCGAAAGGCTTTACCAATCGATTTACCCGTGGTAAAAGAGCTGAAAAAGTATATGAGCCACTTTCTTATGAGCAGGCTTTAGCATATAAGGAGAGATATAGTTTTCCATCATCGACCTCTCTGTCTACCTTTAAGAGTAGTATAGCTACAGTCAAAACTGCTAATAAATCTACAAACCCTAATGTGGAAGTGATAGGAGCAGATGCAGAATACTTCACTTGTGAGTCACTTAATATTGAGGAAGGACGTAATTTTTCTTCTGCGGAATTAAAAAATGGAAGTAATGTGGCGGTAGTTGGAGCGGAGATAGCTCTCAAACTATTTGATGGAAAAAATGTTATTGATCAACGGATTTCATTGTTTGGTAGGAAATACAAGATTATTGGAATTTTAGAAAATAAAGGTGCGTTTATGGGTGGAGCAGGTGGTTTCAGACGTGTAATCTTGCCATTGAAAAATGTAAGACAACTTTCTTCACAAAGAGCCTTGACTTATGAAATTAAAACGTTGATTAAAGATGCAGCTTTGATGGCCAATGCCACAGATGAAGCTAGAGGTCTAATGAAACAAATTAGAAAGGACCCACCTGGATCCGAAGATTCATTCGTTGTTCAAGAAAGTACCGCCATGGTAAGAACCTTAGATCAAATATCTGGAATTTTAGGAGGTGCAGCTTGGGGAATAAGTATAATTACTCTTTTTGGAGCATGTATTGCGCTCATAAATATTATGCTTGTATCGGTAACTGAGCGGACAAGGGAGATTGGAATTCGTAAGGCTCTTGGAGCAACTAAATTTGAGATAGCATCGCAATTTCTTGTGGAAGCAATCGTTATATGTGTAATTGGAGGATTGTCAGGAATTGTAATCGGAGCAGTTGTCGGAAACCTGTTGTGCTGGTTACTAGGTGGAGGGAGTTTTTACTTCCCATGGATTCCAGCAATTTTTAGTGTTATAGCGTGTATTGTTATTGGAACAATTGCTGGTTTCTTTCCAGCGTTGAAAGGGGCCAAGATGGATCCAATTGAATCACTTCGATATGAATAAAAACCACATGTTTTTAAAATATGGGGAGCGTTTTTAAATTGAACTTAATAAGTATTACTTTTAGTCTATTTATTGGTATAATATTTGGTTTAATTAAGAATATTGGACAATTTTGCCCGCGTCAAAGGATGACGAATTAGTTATGAGAGTAAAAAACCTTACATTTTTATTGATTATCCTGCTTGGTGCTCTAGCAGCTAGTGCTGGAGAGTTAGTAATCAAAGGTGTTTATAAAGGGAAAAATCTTTATGTACAAAACACTGTTGGTCAAAGTACGGAGTTTTGCACAATTGAAGTGTATGTAAATAACGTTCTTGCGCTTAGTAACCCGCAATCTACATCCTACGAAATAGACTTATCGGAAGCGAAGTTCAACGATCCTATTTTTGTTAAGATTAAGCATAAGGATGGTTTGAAACCAACGGTTTTAAACCCTCATGTAATCAAGAAGATGAGTAAGTTTCACTTTGTGTCATTTACGGTTGATGAGTTTAATATTAATTGGTCTACAAAAGGCGAGGTAATAGGAGGAACACATTTATTGGAACATTATGTGAACAATGAGTGGCTAACTCTTTATCGTGTTAGTGGTCATGCTGTACGAAACGTAACTAATTACAATCATACGATTAAACATCATGCGGGGCTTAATAAGTATCGTGTTAAATACTTAGACAAGCATCATAAGGTTTACTATACTAAAGAAATAGAGTTTGTTTCTCAAGATGAGCCAATTACTTTTTACCCTAAAAGAGTAACAAGGTTAATTACTTTGTCGCACCATGCTTCATATGAAATTATGGATGCCTATGGTAAAGTAATTAGAAAAGGAAAAGGTAAACTTATTGACTGTACTGCCTTGAAGTCAGGTTTGTATTATCTGAATATCAATAATCAAACGGATAAATTTCTTAAGAAATAATCTGTCCCCCTTAAATTTGTAATCTTGCCGCGATTAACTTTTAAAGTTAAAGAGCTCGATCATTTCCAGTATTTTTTTATTTTCGTTGCGCTGTTACAAAATGTAACGGGAAACTTTTTGTTTGTACATTATTTTTTGAGTTAAAACACTTTAATGGAAGCACTTGGAAGGCATATTATTGTAGAGTTTTATGAATGTGATTCTGAAATTCTAAATGATCCTAATTATGTTGAAGCCCAAATGGTGAAAGCTGCAGAAACTGCTGGAGCTACCGTAATTAATTCAACATTTCATCATTTTTCGCCATATGGCGTTTCGGGAGTAGTCGTAATCGAAGAAAGTCATCTTGCGATTCATACTTGGCCCGAATATGGTTTTGCAGCCGTAGATTTATTTACATGCGGTGAAGCCGTTAACCCGTGGGTATCTAATGAATATCTGCAAAAAGCATTTAAGTCAGTTCATAGGTCCGCTGTGGAAATGAGAAGGGGGCAACTAAGCGTACTGGAGAAACGAGATTTTGACTTGGGTACTTTGAGGGATGAAGCTAATCAGCAACTGACTTCACACAACGTTAAATATACACGAGATTTATGGTTTACTGAACGAGACGATAAAATAGCTCTTTCATTAAAGCACAATGGAAGGTTGTTTTCGAAGCAATCTGATTTTCAAAAAGTCGAAATTTTTGATACTCTTGCATACGGAAAGATGCTAACCTTGGATGGCATGGTAATGACCACGGAGGTTGATGAATATGTTTATCATGAGATGATCTCTCATGTGCCAGTTCTTACACATCCTAATCCAGAAAGAGTTCTCGTAATTGGTGCAGGTGATGGAGGTACTGTTCGTGAGTTGCTTAAGCATAAAAATCTTAAAGAGGTAGTTATGGTTGAAATTGACGGAGTAGTGATAGAAGCTTGTAAAGAGCACTTGCCTTCTATTTCTAAAGCTTTAGACGACACAAGGTTAAACTTGTTGGTTGAAGATGGAATTAAATATGTGAAGGAATGTGCTGATAATGCTTTTGATATTGTGCTCGTGGATTCAACGGATCCAGTTGGACCTGGAGAAGGGTTATTTACTGCAGAATTCTATCAACACGTGCATAGAGTTTTGAAGCAAGATGGAATTATGGTAACTCAAAGTGAATCCCCTCGATTCAATCAGAAAGTGTTCAAAGAAATCTACGAATGTTATCGAGGAATTTTTGGAGAGGATAGAGTAGATTGCTATTTGGTAGCTATACCGACTTACCCTACGGGTAACTGGAGCTTTTCTATTTCGAGAAAGGGAGGTGTTGGTCCTTTGGAGATCTCAAAAGAAAAAATAGAACAATTCTGTTCTACACAGGAACTCAACTATTATAACGAAGATATTCATTATGCAGCATTTGCTCTACCTAACTATGTTAAGAGAATGTTGCAATAAGAAGCTAAGGTGATAACAACTTTTAGTAGCCTTTGAGCATTATGTTCGAAGGCTATTTTTTTAGAATCTTATGCCAGGGAAGTGAGCTCTAATATCTTCTAATGTTCTGGTTGAAACAACACAACGCTTAGATTTGAAGTATCTTGAGGTCATTAGTCCTGCGCCTTCATTACCATCCTGATCTGTAATATTAGTGTAAAATGGTTTAGTTTGAGTAATTGCAGAATACGCATTTTCTGCACTAATGTACTCCGCCATTTCAGGTCCACTTGCTACAATTGTAAAAGTTAGATTTTCAGGATAACGTTTCATTGACTCAACTTGCAGAGCAGTATCTAATTGATTCATAAAAGAAGTAAAGAATGCTTCTGAGTTTAACTGCAATTCAACGACTCCTTTACTATCATAAGGTCTCATTATCGAACTCTGAATTGGGAATCGGTATGTTTTACGAACCGTCGTTGAAGTGTCGTTATCTGTGAATTCGGCGTAATTGAAATCTACATAAACCTTATAAACTTCAGCGTTAAGAGCTGTTTCAAATTCAACTGCTATTTTTCTATATCCTTTTACCGTATAAAAAGTAATGGCTGGTAAATCGAAGTCGTCGCAGTTAAATGAAGCTGTTGGCCTAACGATACAAAAGTCATCAATCATTTTTGCTGATCCTGAATGTATATTACCTGTAACAATATTCTTAGCTTGAACCTCATATTCATATCCACCTTTTAACGTCATTAAAGAAGTGTCAATAGTATACCAGTAGTTATTTTCTTGATTAAAAGTTCCTTGATCTTTAAGCGCCAAGAACTCCTTAGTCATTGGTTGAGATTGAATCCACGTACCTGCTCCATTATATTCATGAAGTGTCACTTCCAACGAATCTTGAAACTGAGTAATTTCTGGATCATCAGCTGCTAGTTCAACAGCATTCGTGTTCGTATTTTGGAAGCCTTTACTTACCTTAATATATTGTTTGGTAGTGCCAATATCCAGAAGTCCGTAGATCACTGCAATCTCACGATATTCCGCATTGGTGTCGAAATCGTTGGTTTTACAAGTGGAAAATATTAGCAAGACCCCTAAAAGGCCTAAAAAGTAGATTTTTTTCATAACAGAGCAAATTTAGTAATTTAAAACCAGTGTTCAAGCAGAAAGTTGGACGAGTATTTAGATTCTACGCATTTAAAACGTAACTCAGCTACTTTATTAGCTTAAAACGTGCATGATTAATGGCAGGATTAGAAATTAGATGTGTTCGATATCAAGGGTTAGAAGATTTGTGTTAATTTTGTGGGCTACTAAAACAAGAATATGTCTTCGTATAGTTCAAAAATAAAAAGAGTTACTACTCACCAACTACTTTCAATGAAAGAGCACGGTGAGAAAATTTCGATGCTTACGGCTTATGATTATTCAATGGCCAAGATTTTAGATCGAGCGGGAATAGATGTGCTGTTGGTTGGAGATTCTGCATCGAATGTAATGGCAGGGCATGAAACAACTTTGCCTATTACGCTAGATCAAATGATTTATCATGCATCCTCCGTGATACGTGCCATAGAAAGATGCCTTGTTGTTGTAGATTTACCTTTTGGTTCTTATCAGGGTAATTCAAGAGAGGCATTAAATTCCTCGATTCGAATAATGAAAGAGGCTGGTGCGCATGCGATCAAAATGGAAGGTGGTGAAGAGATTATCGAGTCTATTAAGCGAATATTAAGTGCTGGTGTACCAGTAATGGGGCATTTGGGACTAACTCCACAATCAATTTATAAGTTTGGAACGTACACTGTTCGAGCAAAAGAGGAGGAAGAAGCGGAGAAATTAGTAAGAGATGCCAAATTGCTAGAAGAAACGGGTTGTTTTGCTTTGGTTCTCGAAAAAATACCAGCGCAATTAGCTAAGCGTGTTTCCGAATCATTGACTATTCCTGTAATTGGAATTGGAGCAGGACCAGATGTAGATGGACAGGTTTTGGTCACTCATGATATGCTAGGAATTACTCAGGAATTTCATCCGAGATTTTTACGTAAGTATGCTGATGTCTCGGAAATTATGCTTGATGCAGTTCAGAGCTACATTAGCGATGTGAAGTCTGTCAGTTTTCCAAACGAGTCAGAAAGTTATTAATCAACTAACCACGTAAACTTGAAATTAGACGTTCTATACGAAGATAACCACCTTATTGCGGTCAATAAACTTGCTGGAATTCCTGTACAAAGGGACTCTACGGGTGATGAAGCTTTGGTGGACATGGTGAAACAGTATATCAAGAAGAAGTATGATAAGCCTGGAGATGTTTTCTTGGGCATTACGCACCGAATTGATAGACCTGTAAGTGGTGTTGTTTTATTTGCAAAGACCTCAAAAGCACTTACAAGAATAAATGAGCTCTTTAGAAATAGAGATATCCGTAAAGTCTATTGGGCTTTAACCAAAAATCGTCCAGATCGTGAAAATGGAAGGTTAGAGCATTATATTAAGAAGGATCCAGAAACTTTTAAAGCTCGCGCTTACGATACAGAAGTAAAAAACTCCAAGCAAGGAATATTGGAGTTTAATTTATTATCTAGATTAGGGGAGAAGCACCTTTTAGAAATAGAACTATTTACAGGAAGGCATCATCAAATAAGGGTACAATTGGCTAAAATAGGTTGTCCTTTGATTGGAGATATAAAATACGGGTACAGAAGAGGTAATCGAGATCGAAGTGTTTGTTTACATTCCAGAAAATTGGAATTCATACACCCTGTAAAAAATGAGCCTGTAAGAATAGAAGCAAAACCTCCAATTAATCAGTTTTGGAATGACTTCCGAAATAAAAAATAGCAGACGATAATTACGAATGTCGAACGAGTCCAACATATCCAAGCAACAAGAAGAATTGGCAAATGACAAACCCGGTTTTTTCGAACGTTTTAAGCAACGCTGGGGAATAACGAGCAATTTTCAATTGTTCTTGATTCTGATCGTATTTAGTATCAATGGTTCGTTTGCTGTATGGGTAGCAAAACCCGTACTTGATTTTGTCGGTTTGGAGCGTGAGACCATGAATCCGTTCTTATTTTGGACATTACGAATACTTATAATATTGCCGATCTACCAATGCACTTTATTGATAGTAGGAACCTTATTTGGGCAGTTTAAATTTTTCTGGGCATTTCAGAAGAAAACTGTAGGGCGTTTTTTCAGAAGTAGAAATGCTTAAACATTAAACCACTTTCTTATTAGATAAGGCATGGTTTTTAGTTCAGGTATATTCTTATTTCAATTTCTTCCATTTTTTTTATTGGTATATTTTCTTACTCCTTATAAAGGGAAGAATATCCTAGCACTATTAGGAAGTCTATTTTTTTATGCTTGGGGTGGACCGGAGTTTTTGCTTTGGTTGCTAATTTCAATAACCATTGATTATTTTCTAACCTTAGCGATTGCCAATACCGAGGATAAATCGAAAAAGAAAAAGTTACTCTTTCTCTCTCTCTTGAGTAATGTTGGTGTACTTCTATATTTTAAATATGCCAACTTTTTTGTTGATAATACGGGGCTCCTAATGTCCTTATTTGGTGGGGATAATTCGTTCATTGAAAGCTGGACTCCTGTAGTTTTACCAATAGGAATTTCATTTTTTACTTTTCAAAAAATTAGTTACGTAATAGACATCTATAGAGGTAATGCTAAAGTTTTGAAAAACTGGGTAGATTGTACCTTGTATATTATGCTTTTTCCGCAGCTTATTGCAGGTCCTATTGTTAGGTATAAGGATGTTGCGGATCAAATGGTTGATCGCCGACACAATCTTAATAGTCAGGAGAGATTAGATGGGATGGTAAGATTTGTGGTAGGTCTTTCTAAGAAAATGTTGATAGCCAATCAGCTTGGTAGTATGGTAGATAATGAACTAGGTAGGCTAGGTTCAGTCTCTACTCCAGAAGCTTGGTTGATTATAGTGTCCTATTCATTTCAGATTTACTTCGACTTTTCAGGCTATTCAGATATGGCAATAGGAATAGGCAAGATGATGGGGTTCAAGTTTCCAGAGAACTTCAATATTCCATATGTATCCCAGAGCATAACTGAATTTTGGCAACGCTGGCATATCACTTTAGGAAGTTGGATGCGAGACTATCTTTATATTCCTTTGGGAGGTAACCGAGTTTCAACTGTTAGACTCTATGTAAATCTGATTGTTGTTTTTCTAATCTCTGGTTTTTGGCACGGAGCTTCATGGAACTTTTTATTGTGGGGAGGTTTTCATGGTTTCTTTCTAATTCTTGATAGAATCTTCTTGAAGAACTTGTTGGGTAAAATAGGGACGTTACCTTCAGTAATTATCACATATGTGATTGTGTTAATAGGTTGGGCTATATTCCGAATTGAAGATTGGAATGAGTTATGTGGAATGTTGCGAATTATGTTTGGTGACTCCATAAATAGCGGAATAGACATATATTTGACCAGTAAATTTTGGTCGATACTAGTTTTGGCAATATTGTTTTCTTTTCTTCCAT
Source organism: Cytophagales bacterium (assembly GCA_020627945.1). Classification (GTDB taxonomy): domain Bacteria; phylum Bacteroidota; class Bacteroidia; order Cytophagales; family JAHDFW01; genus JAHDFW01. Next base: position 15,909 of record JAHDFW010000028.1, on the reverse strand, counting down.
TGATATGGTGTCGTCCTGTTCAGTGGCTCTATGGTTACGAAGGAGTGGAGCGCGGAAATCTATTCCTTGAAACATTGCGAATTTTGGTGGTGGTAATATTAATGATTACCTGTTTGTCAGAAGTGTTTGCGTCTGGATTTAATCCGTTTATTTATTTTAGATTTTAGAGTTGAAATGGTTTAATAACATAGCGTTCGGAGTCTTATTCTTTTTGTTACTGATTCCTATTGTTGGTCAGGAATGGTTCAATGGAGTAAAGCCGATACAAGGTGCAGAAGCAATTCCTGCAGACTTACCATTCAACCAAGAGAATTACATTAGTCACGAGTACCAAAAGGTAAGAGAAATTAGAATTAAGAGAACGATCAAACCTGCTAGGTTTTTTATTAGGTTGAACAATCAGATTAAGTATTGGTTGTTTGATGAGATAAATGTCAATAAAGTTGTTGAGGGGGAAAATGGCTATTTATACGAAGGACCATATATTGAAGAATATCTTGGGACCAATTTTATTGGAGAGGAAAAAGTAAGACAAAAGGTTAATTCCGTTAAAATCTTATCTGATTCTTTGGAGAATATGGGGGTGAAATTCCTGTTTATTTTGAATCCAGGGAAAGGTCGGGTTATGAAAGAGTTTATTCCTTCACATGTTTCAATTCCAGATGAAAAATGGTCTACTAATTATGAATCTTTTATTAAGGAATTAGCTAATCAAAATGTAGAATATCGAGATTTTAGTGCCATGTTTGAACGACAATTACCATTGTCCAAATATCCTCTGTATTCTAAGGCTGGAACTCACTGGAGCGATCACGGTTGTTTCATGGCTACAGACTCTATGATCGATGCCATAGAACAGGTCTTAGATACTAATGTTGTAAGACCTATAGCTTCTAATAAACAATTAAGTGATGTTGCATTAAAAGTGGACAATGATATTGGTAAAACCAGAAACTTATTATTTTTTCCAGAAAAGTATAAGGAGGATACTTTAGCCTATTATACGTTGAGAACTGATACAACTTTATCCTCTTACAAACCAGAAGTGCTAGTTATCGCAGATAGTTATTATTGGAATATGTTTGGAAACTGGGTTAACCATAGATTATTTGGTTCAAAATCAGAGTTTTGGTATTACAACAATAGTACACATGGACGTGGAGTAGAGGAAAAAGTAATTGAATTTGATTCAGCTACACTGCGAAAAAGGTTAGCCGAAAAGGATTTAGTGATAATTATGATTACGGAGGGGAACCTGAGTAGTTGTTGCTTTAATTTTGAAGATCGTATTTTAGGAAAGCTAAATCACTAAATATTAAGGACTATCTTCTTCCTTTCCATTCAAGGTGTTTTCAATTTCAGAATTTTCAATTTCACTCTTATTTGTATTGTTTGGAGAAGTAAATTCTGAAAGTGTAGATTGTGATGAAGAAGAATCTAATCCAACAGCAGACAAACTATCGGGTAGCTTTGATTCTATTACAATACCACGGATTTTGTTAATGATAAATTCCTCAAATTTAGGTTCTAGGTTGCCATGCCATTCAAAACCAGGTAATTCACGATCTGGTGCTAAGATTCTCTTAGGTGGAATAAACTTAGCTTCTGGATTCTTAAGGAATGTGATGTTTTGTACTTTACTGCTATCCATATGAATTTTCATATTGCTGCATACCGTTTTGTTCATTCCCATAAGAACTGAATCATTTTCCATTGCATAATAGATGCTTTGACCATTGCCTAACACGTCCAAAAGTTTAAGTTCACCTTTGTTAAAATGGGCAACCATGTCTTTTCCTTTAATCTGATTGTACTGCTTAAACTTTTCTTCCATAACCATAAAAGCATCTTCATCCACAAACATTTTATCAATTTGATTACTGTCCAAGAGTACCCTAATATGTTGACCTGAAAGTTGGCTTCCTTGAGACCATAATATCGGTTCTATATAAAATGAAATGGTTGAATCATTGAATTCGTATGCAAGGGAATCACATTGTCCTTTTAAGTCATCTCGAAAAAAACGAACCTTTGGAAATGCTAATATTTTATCAATCCCTTGTCTAGCAGAATCCTGATGTGAAATCATAGTGTCAGCCTTGAGATAGAGAGTGTCTTTGCCCATTAAATACTTCATCAAAACATGTCCATGAGTTCTTGAAATGCCAGTGTTTTCAAAGTAGCTTCCTTCATCACCATAGATGATAATATCCTTCTTTTTTAGAGTAAGTTCAACATTACCTACCGCATGTCCTATTTTAGAATCCTCGTTGTATGTAAGTCGATCACCAATTAATTTGTATTCGTCATTTTCTATTGCCGCGCTTCTTCCGAAAGATGATTTTCCTGTTACGGTGTTATATTCTCCATCATTGGCAAATAAGGTTCCTGATTCGGACTTGATATTAGTTGGGCCTTTAAAATAGGCGACCTTAGAATTGCCACTATAATCTAAGGTGTCACAATCAATTTCATATTGAGGATTTACCAATTTTACTGAGTCTTTAAACCTAAAGTATTCCGTGTTTGAATTGTAGGAACCTCTTTGACTTGTAAGTGTGTTATTACCATCTTTAATAGTAGCGCCTGAATAATAGTAAGCAACTCCGGTGTTAGTTTCGAAGTTCATTTGTTCAGTCATCACGCGCGTTTTCTTATTGATCAATACAACGTTGCCCTTCAGGTTTGCTAGTTTAGTCTTTCCATCATAATGTAAGGTGTTTCCAGTTACATTAAGCGAATCTCCTTGTTTTATACGAACATGACCGAAAGCATCTATGTAGTCGATGTTTTTACGTCTATTTTCATACTGAATAGCGGAATCACAATATAATATGGTGTTCCCTTGCTTGAAAATGACATTGTTTTTAACTTTTCTGATGCTGGTTCCAAACTTATCTGTGCTACCTTCTAACCAGCCCGCTTGTTTAATTTCAAATTTGCCAGTAGCATCTGTGTTTAGCTGTGTTTTACCTTCGTCACCTTGTCCAAAAGATTGGTTACAGAATATAAAAAAGCTTAGTGCTAAAAAATATGTAAACAGATTAAATTTCATTCCTCGGCAAATCTAATAAAAATCCTATCTTTATTCTTTGTTTAAACTACCTTTCGTTCTCAATCAGAATACAAGTAAGGCAATGATGAAACGTGATTTTCTCTCATTTATTGAACAACACAATTTGTGTACCAAAAAGGATCGTCTTTTGTTGGCAGTAAGTGGAGGCGTTGATTCAATGGTCTTAGCTCAATTGATGTATGATAGTGGATTCGAGATCTATATAGCACATTGTAATTTTGGTTTACGAGGTGACGAATCTGATCTAGATCAGAAATTTGTTCAAGATTGGTGTAATGAGAAAAAGATAAAAGGTCATTTTACCCGGTTTGATACAAACTCGTATACCGAAAAATACGGTGTATCAACTCAAATGGCTGCAAGAGAGTTAAGGTATGAATGGTTTTGGAAGGTTGTAGAGGAGTTTAATTATACTAAACTTGTAACAGCTCATCATAGAGACGATCATATTGAGACTGTATTTCTTAACCTTGCGAGAGGCACCGGAACCAAAGGTTTAAACGGAATTCTTACTAGGAATGATGATTTGATTCGACCTATGTTGTGTTTTGGAAAGGATCAAATTGTTTCTTTTGCCGAAAAAGAAGGGATTAAGTGGAGAGAAGATGCCTCAAACGATTCTAACAAGTACAAAAGAAATTTGCTCAGGAATAAAATCATTCCAATGTTCAATGAGCTAAATGTGAAATTTAAGGACCGAATGTCTGAGAATATTAAGAGATTTCAGGATTCGAATATACTTCTTGAGAAGTTTTTAGATCAGGCAAAAGCAGAAGTGTTGGTAAATGACCATCAGCTTGATATTAAAAAATTGATGGAGTTTGAGACGCCAGTTTTACTGTTGAATCATTGTCTAGATAGCAAAGGCTTTAGTTACACACAATGTCAGCATATCATGGATCAATTACAAGATGGGATTTCAGGGGCAAAGTTTCTATCTGAAGAACATGAGGTGTTAAGAGATAGAGATTTTCTGACGGTTCGTCTAAAAGAAGAAGGTTCTTTTCTTGCAAACTTGATGATTGAGTTAAACTCTACTGAAGTAAAAAAATATTCTCATGAATATGGGAAATTAAGTTCAGAAGTTCTGGATGAAGTTGAAAAGCAGTATTTGAAAAATCCAGATTACGCATATCTTGATTACAATAAGTTAGAAAGTCCATTGACCCTGAGAGTTTGGAAACAAGGAGATCGTTTTGTGCCATTTGGCATGAAAAACCAACAAAAAGTCAGCGATTTTTTAATCAATAACAAGGTGTCGCTTTTTGAAAAAGAAAAAGTATGTGTACTTTTATCTAATAAGCAAATCGTATGGTTGGTAGGTTACAGGGTTGATTCCCGTTACGGAGTAACCGATCGTACCACGCAAGTATTAAAGTTAAATTGGAAAGCCAATGATAGATAAAGTAAAATCGGTATTTACGCCAAAGCTAGAGGCTAAGGATAGAGCTAAAGTTGATTTTTTGAAGTCTTTGGTACTTTTTTCTGATTTTTCTGATCAGGAATGCTTACCGTTTCTTTCGTTTATATATGAGCGTTCGTATAAGAAAAATGAAGTAGTCTTTTTTAGAGATGATGCATCACAGGCTCTTTATCTTTTAAAAAAGGGACGGGTAGAATTAAGCCTAGATATTGGTGACAAAGACGAACACTTGTATACCTGTGAAGGACCAAGTGTGTTTGGCCTTAACTCTTTAATAAAAGATCGAAGAAGGGACTTTAATGCGGTTGTTACATCAGAAAAGGCCAGTATTTACGTAATTCCACATTCTGATATCTTTTCTATAATGGATTCTGAACCTGTAATAAAAGGGAAATTGCTCTATAATTTGGCTAAGACGTACGACTTTATGTTCGAACGTTTGTTTGATATTTACAGAAGTAATATAGGTTTCTTTGAGTTGAGGAAGGTTTTTTAAAAGATAAGAGCGCAATTTTTTTTAGTAATTGCGCCCTTGACTGAAGGTACGTTAGTTACGTCCAGCTATTACACCTCCATCTATGTCCCAAATAGCTCCAGTTACCCAAGATGAGTTATCAGATAGTAAAAATAGAATGCTATTTGAAATATCCTCAGGGGTTCCATTTCTGCCAATTGGGTGAAATCCGTGAAAATCTTTTAAGGCTTCCTGTGCAGCTTCGTTATTGCCAAATACGCTATCGTAAACAGGAGTATTTACTACGGCAGGAGAAACGGCATTTACTCTAATGTTGAAGTCAGCTAATTCCATTGCTAGATGTTGAGTAAGCGAATGTAAACCTGCTTTTTGCATTGAATAAGCAGAAGAAGGAGTAGCTTTAACTGCTTGTTTAGCCCACATTGACCCAACGTTGACAATAGAACCTCCACCAGTTTCTTTCATTTTTTTTGCTATTGCTTGAGTAATAAAGAAGAACCCTCTGTTTAAGTCTAAGTAGGAGTCATAGTCGTCGTTCGTATGGTCAAGAAAGGACTTAGGTCCAAATATTCCAGATGCGTTAACCAAATAATCAACATTTTCCATTTGTTCGATTTTAGTGATAAAACTTTGAACCTCTTTTTTGTTGGTAATGTCGACTTTGTGCTTAACTATCCCAGATTCTAAAGTTATTTTATCGGGGTTTCTTCCTATCACATGAACTTGAGCACCTCTGTTAATTAGAGATAGGGTGGTAGAGTAACCAATCCCACTAGTTCCTCCCACGACAATTGCGATTTTGTTTTTAAAATTTTCCATTTGTATTAGTTTTAATTATTGAACAGACAAGTCTGTCTTTGTGTTTAAAAAAAAATTATTCCACTAAATATTTACCCAGACCTAGGGCTTCTTTGATTGGCCAGTTGTCCTGATGTAAATGACTTTCAGATACTGCGCTTTCATAGAGTAGGTAGAGTTGTTTAGATAACCTGTTGGTTTCGTTGCTTGTCAGATCTAAATTAGAGTTGATCAAGTCAGTAATGAACATTTGAAATTTTTTCTTTTGATGTTGAATTTCGTTTCGGATAAGAATATTGTCTATTGAAATTTCAGCCATAGTGTTGATACACCAACATCCGTTGAAATCTTTGTCATTAAAGAATAATTCCAGGAATTTAAAGATGCCTAAAACTTGATCTTTTCCAGATTTTTTAGAAGCACAAAACTGTTCAATGTCTTCCAAAAAGATAGAATTTTTGTATTTTATATATGCAACGCAAAGATCATCTTTTGATTTGAAATGTGCGTATAAAGTAGCTTTAGCAATTCCAGACTCTGAAATCACTTCATTAATTCCAGTAGAATTAAAGCCGTTCTTATAAAACAAAGAGGAGGCTGTTTCTATGATTCGTTGTCTTACTGCTGAATGCTTCATGGCACAAATATATATATAAATTATAAAACAGACAAGTCTGTCTTTATTAAGATTGATATTATTCGTTTGATTTTTAAACTTAGATTATCCAGAATTATTTATTGAATTGCCCTACATGATGGCTAGGACCACAAGTCTCACAATAAAGTTGACGTAATTCTTCGTCGTCAAAAATCTGAAAATTGATGTTGCACTTGCCAATAAACATATCACACCATTCGACTGCAGTTAGTTTTTGTTTAGCATCTAGCAAGGTCTTTACGTAAGTACGATCATTGAAGTGTTTAGGGTGATTGAATGTTAGTTTCAAATACTGAGTAAGTAGGTAAGGGTCAAATTGATCCATCTCATCAAAATATTTTTCAAGAAACATAACAGCTATATCAGTTCTGTATTGAACAAAAAAGTCAATGATATCTGTGACACGCTCTCTATTGTAAAATATGGAATCATTGTAGTAATAATAGTAGTCACTAATAAAGTTAAGTCCATCCATCATTTCCTGATATTGAGTACCTGCATTCATATTCGGAATGTAACTTAGGTAATAGGCTACTTTGAGCTTCATTGCATCTTTTTTATATGCACTTGCTTTAATCAGTTTGTCAATTCGTTCTATTACGGGCTTACGGAACGATTTTCTCAACCCTACACGATCACCATGGTTGATTACGAAAGTCTCCCAGTTTAGGAATAGGATATCGTTGTTAAAAGTTTTAGAATACTCATACATTCCGTTCGCTAAATAATATAGTTCACGATAGACTCCTGGGTTCAAATTTCTAATTCTATAGTCAAGTTGATCATATAGGAAGTCTTCATAACGATCTTCATGTGGGTAAACTACTGCCAAGAACTTAACGGGGTGATTTTGCTTAAGATAATTATGAAAGTTAAGAAGTTGCTCTTTCGTTAATTCGTTTGGTTCATTGAGTTTTCTAAGTACAAATGCGAGTGTATCTTTTTCTTCGAAACTTGCTGTAATTTTGATTTTAGAATAGCGTTGCTCGTCTAGTTTGTCATTCCAGTAAACAAGATGCTGTTCTTCTGTTAACTTATCTTTTATTTGCTCTTTAGAGAGTTTGAACCATGATTTATATTCAGAGTCTTGTTTCAATTGACTTCTAAATACCTTCCAGTTTTCACGAGATTTAACTTTGAGTTCAGGTTCTGTTTTGTAGAATTCTTTCAGTGCAGTACGTACATTTTGAGCACGCTCGTTATGATAACGTTCATTGATGGTGTCGAATCCCTCAATGGAAGAAAAAGAGTTAATGTCTATTTTATCGATGTTCCAGTTTTGTACCGAATCACGAATTCCATTAAAAACAGCACTGTCAATTTGAGTTTTACCTCTTCTATAGTAGTTTAAAAACGTAAACTCTCGATAATCTTTTGGAGTTACAATTTCATATTCTCCTTTTAGATCTTTTTTAATAAAGTCAACATGTACTTCTACCTGATCATCTCCACATGTTTCTGGTTTGTAACAAGGGTAGTGGATTCTCTTTTTATGAACAATCAGAATGTTTGGTTTCACCTGATTAGTTCCAAAATTTGGCATGTATTCTAAAGCTAATTTATAAAAGTTGAAATTAAATTTCTCCTTCTTCAGTTTCTTTAAATCATCCTCTTCATAGCCATAAGGATCATTAATCATACGATCAATTCGCCCTTTCTTCTTTATTTTCCACTGTTTTTTTTCAGCTTTAACAACTCGTATGATATCTTTTCTATATACAGGGCGCGTAATTGCTCCGTTTAAAGAGCCAGTTTCATTATATCTAGATTTATAAGTAGAATAACTAGGGTTGCTGCAGTGATAAGGATCGTAAGTAACATACTCTATTACAACTCCATCTCTTCGACATCTAAAGACCTTTTTCATTTTCATACCCTGATTAGATGATAGGATGATTTTACCATCTTTTTCTTCGGCAGAAATATTTGCAGAAACAGCTTCTTTACATTTTTTGCACTTGTAAGACTTATGCTTGTCGTAGCTTTTAAGTTTGTGAGGAAGCTTCTCTTTCCCAGAAGTAAAGTCAGCGTTATTGAAAAATATGAACTCTTTATTTTCTTGTCCTAATAGGTTTGTTGGGAAACTAAGGAAGAAAATTAACGTGAAAAATGAAAAGTGACTTACTACGGTTTTTAACTTCATAAACGTTTATAGCGATTCTTTAATAGGCTAAAATAACGAAATATGACAATAAAAAAGTATGAAGACTGTATAAAATTGAATTAATAAAATCGCACTATAGTAGCACCGCGGTCAAAATGAGCATCCATGTAGGATTGAACGTTTTTCTCGTTCTTCAATCTATTTCGGATTTCTTGACGAAGTACGCCAGAACCAATACCATGTATAAAAGTGATTTCAAGCATACCAGACGCAATTGCAGCATCCAATTGTCTTTCAAACTCATTTAATTGGATTTGCACAATATCAAAATTAGACATGCCCTTATGATTGGTAATAAGTTTTTCGATATGTAAATCTACTTTAAGTGGAGGAATTGTAACCGATGGTTTCTTTTTGCTTTTTTGAAATGGTTTCGGAGCTTCACTGCCTTCAATTTTATCAATATCAACTTTTATGGTAAAGCCGTTTTCCAATGCTACCTCTACTTTCTTTTTAGAAAGAATTTTAGTGATGGTTCCACCATCATCATGATCTTTAAGCTTTACGTAATCTCCCGCTTCCATGAATTGCAGATTTATAAACTATCTAATGCAAAATTAATTCATGTAATTTAATTAGCGAAAGAAGTAGGGATCAAATCTCCATTTGACCTAATAGTTTACTACCGAATACGCTTTTAGAAGTGGAGAGCATGCCCTTTGATTCCATGTTTGCTAAATTCCAAAGCAGGTACTGGAGGATGAAAAATGTTCATGACAAAGAACAGAATCTTTAGACCACGTTTATTAGTTGGTATTCTAGTAAAGTCAATTCCAGGAGCAATATAGTACTGGCGATAAGATTGATAACCATTTGCTAAATTTTCTTCAGGATTTCCGTGCAACATATTTTCAGCACCATACCCTAAATCAAGAGTAATCCATTTTGGAAATTTAGAGTTTTGTTTCAGAAATGGATATAAGTTGGTAGAGAGCCAATACGTTTGTCCATTGTAGTCTTTTAAAACTTGCTCATTCCATGTGCTACCCAGTATATTAGGTCTTATTTGTGCTTTTGCCAAAGGAGAAGGGCTAAAGGAAAACTTCATTGTTGTATAGTTTTGACCCCAGAGCAAATATTCTCCAGTAACTAAGGCTGATCCAGTAAAATTTGCAATTATATCACCATTTGAAGCACCATAATCAGGAGAATAGCCATCCAAAATTTCAATAGGTAACTGAAGAGCAAACCCAGACATCCCAGCTACTATCATCCATCCTTTCTTTTTGACCCCAGACCATTTTAATAACTCAATACTGGTATTTCCTTCATGAAAAGCAGTAATTGAGTGACCAATTTTATCCATTTGATTCCATTGGCGATTATCGTTGAAGAAATGAAATGGAACTCGTTTTGTGTACCAAAGTTGACTTAATAAGATCATGGATCCTGTATAGGCGGTTCCAGTGGTTATTCCAATGAATCGCATTTTACTTGCGTTGTAAGTTGTGTCATATACCCCAAAATTCTGAACCAGTTGGGCCTTTGAAATTGAGCAACTAAAAACTAGTATAAGTCCAAAAAGAACTCCTCTAAGCTTGAATCGTTTTATCTTGAAAATATCCATTTACTTTTTTTAGAATGAAATAGCAAAATACCATATAACAAAACCATGCGCATACCACCCAGATATCGGCATATTCTGGGTACCAATTTTTATAATTTGAATCGTTTAATGCAGGAATATTTGAAGCAATCCTCATTAACGGAATGGAGAGTAAGAAGGCCACAATTATCACACCTTTTCCTCGATTACGAATTTGGTACAATATTGAGGTCATGATGAATGGGAAACCTACAAATACAATTCTTGTACGATCCTCTCCAGCTATTAGTCCGAATAATATACTAACTATTGATAAGACAAGAATTAGGTTCATTTCTGGATTGCTTTTAAAGTGTTTTCGAATGTCCATTAAACTTAATAACCATAGCCCACCATAGGCTGTGAAAATAGCAACAATCCACCTAAAAATATCTAGAGGATCTTTAAGCACTTCTTTGCAATAATAGAGTACTCGAACTATTGGGTTACTTTCGTTTGGTCCGGGAAGAGAGTAATATGTTACTCCAATTTTTGCAAGCAATATTAGTATCAGAGTTATTAAGATTGGTTTGATTTCAAAGTGCGAATAATTCAATTTGTTATGGATAATCATAAAGAGTAATGTGACTATCATATAAGCTAAAAAAGACTCTTTTGTTAAGAAGCCGAGAGGACCAATGAGCCAAAGCCATTTGTATCGTTTGCTCAGTATTACTCCTAAAAGTAAAGCTTCAAAAAAGATAGCTTCTAGATCTACCGATACAGGATCAAAAGCATAGTATCGAATGAAACCTGACCAATGTAAAAGGCATAAGCCAAATGCAATGGAAATTTGTAACGGGCTGAAATTTAATAATTTCCAACTTTTAACAAGACTAACGATCGTTAGGATGCAGAAATAGCCTCCAATCAAGTAAAATTTTAAAGGAATGTAATTTGTTGGGACAAAGTGTGCGATAAACGGAGTGAAAACCCGATGATTGAATGGAGTTTTTGCAGAATGTCTATAAGACATTTTGTTGTAAATGTTAAGGTATTGTCTGCCGTCACATTCATAACATTCTTGGTAGTCAATATGATATTGGACTTGATAAACACCCCATAATAGTGCAACAACGATTCCGCACCAAACTAAAGTCAATATTGGGATTTTAAATTTCATTAAACCTTCTCACAAATTAGTATCCATGGTTTACCATCTATATCAGTAACTGCAAATAGGTAAACATTGCCTCCTTCTTTAATCCCAGACTTTTTTCGAATTTGCTGAACAGTGTACGGGAAGTTTCGAACCGTGATATTAGCCTTTTCTGAATCAATAATTCTTTTTAGTTTTTTAGCCTCGTACTTTACTTGTTCTTTTACCAAAAATGATCTACCCGGAAAACCAATAAAATTTTCATCTGATGTGTATAAGTGTGTGTTGGGAGCTATAAGTGGTAATTGTAATTTTTTGCTAAGACACTTAAACCCTTGAGCTTTCATTATTGTTGCGTTAGGTTCATAAATGTACTTGTTGATTGGAGCATGAATTCGTTCAAATTTTTCTTCTTCATGATACCCGAATTTCAACATTTCATTAGGCTCCAAGCCATGCTCTGTTTTAGACAACTGAATGCAGCGAATCACCGCTTGATATTCGTGGTTTTGTACAATGTGATAAAGAACTTCCTTAACTTCGTTTTGTACAGAAATGACAAAGACATATTTCACATGTTTTAACTTGCTAAGAGTGTCCTTGATATCCAATACAGGTGAAGTCTTAATAAGGATGTTTTGACTTTTCTCATGCAGTGTTTCTTGAAGTTCAATAACATTTGGAGCATAATCTTCTAAGAAATAAACAGGTTTATCTGCTTTACGTCTTGAAGGATCTAAATAAACCCAATCGTAGACTTCTTTGTTAGAGTTTAGAAAATTTTCGCAAGTGTTTGAATGAAATTGGATATTGGTACAATTCAGAACACCCATATTATTACGAACAATCTCGACCAACTCGTTATTGGGTTCCACATAACTGTGTTGTTCAACCTGATTGGCAAAAAAGTATGAGTCTATTCCAAATCCACCTGTTAGGTCCACCAAAGAATTACCCGAAACCAGAGAAGCTTTAAATTCAGCAGTTAATTCCGACGAAGATTGTTGTAAATTAATATCGGGAGGAAAAATAATTCCATCAGTTTCATGCCAGGTAGGTAGTTTGGTTTTTGCCTTTTGAGAACCTTTAATTTGCTGAAGAGCCTTAGTAAGGTCAAAATCAACTTTTCCATGATATTTTAGAGCCAATTGCTGCACATCATCGTTTTGGTGTTGCTCAACGAATTCCTGTAAGTTTTTTTGATCTAATAATGCAGACAAGGCAATAATAATTAACTTTGATTACCAAAGGTAATAAAACCTTTGTATTCGAATTTAGCATATTTCAACAAACCAGCAATAAGATTGGCAAGAAGAGGTAGATTAACAGCGCAGGAATATATACAAGGAATCCTTGAAGGAGATCGAATCTTGCTAAGCCGCGCAATTACATTGATAGAAAGTAACTTGAGTTCAGATTCAAGGTTGGCTTCTGATGTAATGAAGGGAATTCTATCCAATTCAGGTAAATCCATTAGGATAGGAATCACTGGAGTGCCAGGTGTTGGTAAAAGTACTTTTATTGAGGCATTTGGTTTACATCTAATTGAAAAGGGGCTAAAAGTAGCTGTTCTGGCCATTGATCCTACTAGTAGGAAGTCGGGAGGAAGTATATTAGGTGATAAAACTAGAATGGAAACCCTTTCTGTTCACCCCAGAGCTTATATTAGACCTACTCCTTCTGGCGAAACATTGGGAGGTGTTGCTAATAAGACACGAGAAACCATGTTGTTTTGCGAGGCTGCAGGTTTTGATGTGATTATTGTAGAAACTGTAGGTGTAGGTCAGTCCGAAATAGCAGTTAAAGATATGACGGATTTCTTTTTGTTGTTAATGTTAGCAGGTGCTGGAGATGAACTTCAAGGAATCAAGAAGGGAATTATGGAAATGGCCGATGCTCTGGTGATTAATAAAGCGGATGGAGATAATAAGCAACCTGCGAAACGTGCAGCTAGAGAATATGAAAACGCACTGCATTTATTCCCGCCAACATATTCGTTTTGGTATCCAAAAGTAAGTGTGTGCTCGGCGTTGAGAAATGAAGGAGTAAATGAGGTTTGGGAAACTATTGATGATTTTGTGCAGAAATCGAAACAGGAGGGTTATTTTAAACAAAATCGTAAAACTCAGAATATCCGGTGGTTTCATTCTGGATTAGTTGAACGATTAAGACAACAGTTTTATCAAGACTCTGAAATGAAGGGGGAAATACTTCGGATTACCCAACAGTTAGAACAAGGAAATCTTTCGCCGGTGGCAGAAGCTGAAGGATTAGTGAATAAGTTTTTGAAAAAGGATTAAGTGAAGCGACATATACGTATTAAAAAACAGCAAGAGGGTTTTCTAAAAACAGGTTCTCTATTTACCGATAGATGGTTCGATTCGAATCGTCATTATATTAGTTCATTTCAATTGCCTGTTCTTTCTGATTTATCTGTCCCTAAAGTAGATGAGAAGTTGCCATTAGGAAAGAGAGCAGAAGTTTACTTTAAAACATTAATAGAAGGTTCTGGTCGTTACAGTATGTTGGGAGAAGAAATTCAGTTGATTTCTGAAGGAATTACCATGGGTGCGCTTGATTTTCTAGTGAGAGATGACGTAGAACAACAAAATATTCATGTGGAACTCGCTTATAAGGTGTATCTGCAAGACAAGAGTATTTCTGATAAAGATGAGTTCGCTTGTTGGATAGGTCCTAATCGTAAGGATAGTTTAGCGGATAAACTTAGGAAGTTGTGGAAACGGCAATTTCCAATTTTGCACGATGGATTTACTCAAGATAAACTTAAAGAATTAGGTTTACCTGATTTTTATCAGCAACAATTGTGTTTAAAAGCAAAGTTGTTTATTAGTTGGACTGATTGGATTAGCAGAAAAGCACGCGATCCATTCGTTTTAGAATGTCTTGAAGGGTGGTGGATGACTGTAGATCAATTTCAAAATTCCACAGGTATGTTTGAAGGAGTCCAATTTTATATTCCGACTAAACACGATTGGATGATTCGTCCTGAAGCTAATTTGGAGTTAGAATGGTTTGATTTCGAGGAGTTGCAGCGTAGAGTAGTGGAACAAGTTGTGGCTAAAAACTCTCCAATGATTTGGCTTAAACGAGAGGGTAGAGTAGAGTCGTTTTTTGTGGTTTGGTGGGTTTAGTAGATTAACTAGTTTTGTAGCAAGCAGGTGTGATTTTATTGCTTTTATCTAAACATGTGCTAACTTGAATTTCTAATTCAATCCCTTATTGATTATGAAAAGAATACTTTCCCATGCCTTTTTATTGATGGTATTAATAAGCCTGTCCGTTCGAACGATAATAGCCCAAAACGGTGTAACAGAACTTTATTCAACCATAACACAGCTAGATGCTGATTATGGAAGCTTGAGTCGATTTTATTGGGTGAACAGTTCTCCTGAACGAAGAGAAAGACTTACATCACTATTTCAGGATTATCAGGGAAGGTTAAACCAAATGAACTTCGATCAACTTTCGAAAGGAGGGCAAATAGATTACCTTCTTACTAAAAGATATTTGGAGAATAAACTACATGAACTTAAAAGTGAAAAGGAGCAGTATGAAGCAATAAAAGATTGGGTAAGTTTTGCCCATCCATTGTATGAAATAGAACAAATGCGTCGTAGAGGTAAGCATCTGGATTCAAAGCAAGTAGCGAAAACATTGGATGATGTAAACTCAAACCTAGAACTTAAAATTACCGACATAAAATCTAAGGCTGACTCCAAATCTAAACCTTTCAAGAAACTAGCTCCACTAGAATATAAAAGAGCATTGGATGTAGTGAAGGGGCAGGTGAGACTTTTAAGTGACGTGTACAATTTTTATGATGGATTTGATCCTCAATTTTCCTGGTGGGTTCAGAAACCTAAAGAACGTTTAGTAACTAATTTGAATGAGTACAAAGTGGTGTTAGCAGGCTGTATTGATTCTACTATGTATCCTGAAGATGATGGAAGTGGTATTTATGGTCAACCTATAGGTTTAACTGAGTTTAACAGACAGCTGAAGTCTGAATATATTCCATACACACCAGAGCAATTGTTGGAAATAGCTGAAAAGGAATTTGAGTGGTGCGATAAAGAAGTTTTAAAAGTATCTAAAGAGATGGGATTTGGTAAGGATTGGAAAGCAGCTCTGGAGAAAGTGAAAAATACTTATGTAGAAGAAGGGTATCAACCACAAAGGATGAATGAACTGTACGATGAGTCCGTAGCATTTCTTAAAAAACATGACATGGTAACAATTCCTCCAGTTGCAGAAGAGACCTGGCGAATGATGATGCTATCTCCAGAACGACAAAAGAAAAGTCCATTCTTCCTTGGGGGTGAAGTATTACAAATTGCATTTCCAACCAACGACATGGATCATGAATATAAGATGATGTCAATGCGAGGAAATAACCCTCATTTTGCAAGAGCGGTAATTCATCATGAGTTGATTGCAGGCCACCATTTACAAATGTTTATGTTTGATAGACACCATGAATATCGAAATGCCTATACTCCATTTTGGGTGGAAGGATGGGCGTTGTACTGGGAAATGCTACTATGGGATCAAGGATTTGCACAAACTCCAGAAGACAAACTAGGAATGTTGTTTTGGAGAATGCACCGTTG
>JAHDFW010000027.1:24270-29233 GCA_020627945.1 Cytophagales bacterium | reverse complement strand
AGGTGACATTTTTTATTAAATAATTGTCTTAATTTGGGAATTATTCTGTCTAACTTAATGTTTAGTCAGATATTCACTATGGAAGGTGTAATTCATCTTTTGTTTAATGAAACGCAATTCTACAGCAATATTATTTTTCTCCAGAACTGCCGAGGAGGAAGCGAAGCACAAATCGTTTGTATCGAATGGTGCTAAACTTCTGGATATACGGATTGCCCAACAATTAATTAATCAAAACTTATCTGAAGCCAATAGAACAAAACTTCCTGTAATTACGGTTTTTAGTGATCAACAGGTTGGGTCAGATTTTGGTGCACGGTTTAGTAATGCTATTCTGGATGTTTTTGATCAAGGTTATGAGAATGTAATAACTATTGGTAATGATTGTTTATCGGTTACGAAACAGACAATATTAGAAGTAGAGCGTCAGTTAGAAAGGGGAGCAGGGTTAGTAGCAGGTCCTACTATTGATGGAGGAGCGTATATATTAGGTTTTTCAAGAGAGAATTTCGAAGTAGATAGATTCAAAGCACTTTCATGGTGCACTAGTAACTTATTTCAAGAAATCTTGGATTACGCCAATGATTTGAATGTTTCAATTCAAGTTTTAGAAACATTTAGAGATATTGATAGTAGCAATGACTTAGCTCAGTTGCTTCAAGGATCATCGATTTTTATATCTGCTATTCGTTCTATCATTTTTTCCTATATACAGGAATGGAGCAATGTTGTGAACCGCTTCATGATCCAACAACTGGTTAGTAACAGACTCTTTAGAGGTCCTCCAGTGACTTTATAATTATACCTATTTTCGGTTATTCACCGAAGTATTAGCTGCTGATGCACTTTACTTTTCTAAGGAATATGAGTGCAAAATGGCACGTTTTGTAATTCAAAAATTATATTAATCTCAATATTGTATGAACAGAAGAATACTGTTTCTTTTTATGCTTGCATTCACCACCTTTTGGTCTCAAGCACAAAACTTTCAGGTCCGTGGAAAAGTAACGGATGCTAAAACACAACAACCAATTCCTGGAGTATCTATTTATGAAGCTGGTAAAAATATCGGAACTACAACTGATGGGAATGGTGAATATATGTTGTCGGTAACCACCCAGAATGGAGTGTTAAATTTCACATCAATTGGCTATTCTCCAAAAGTAATAGCTCTAGAGGGTAGGTCAACAGTAGATATACAACTAGTTGAATCAGCTACGGATTTGGACGAAGTGGTTGTGACAGCGTTAAACTTGGAAAGAGATTCTAAGGGATTAGGGTATGCAATTCAGCAAATTAATTCACGAGAAATATCTGAAGTAAAGTCCGCTAATTTCGTTGATAATTTAGCGGGAAGAGTTGCCGGGGTTACGGTTAACCAAGGTGCTACAGGAGTTGGGTCTAGTTCTAAGATTACCATCAGAGGAGAGTCTTCTTTTACGAATAACAACCCTTTGTTTGTTGTTGATGGAGTTCCGATAAATAATAATTCTAACATCAATTTTTCAAATGAGGCTGCGGCCGGGTTTCAAGAAGTTGATTTTGGAAATGGTGCCATGGAGTTAAATCAAGATGACATTGAAAATGTATCAGTATTGAAAGGTCCAGCTGCAGCTGCTCTTTATGGTACTCGTGCTGCTAATGGTGTTGTAATCATTACAACCAAAAAAGGGAAAGAAAATCAAACAGGTGTAGGAATAAGTATTAATTCTAGTGTTTTTGTAGAACGCCCTTTTCAGTTACCTAGATTTCAGAATAGTTATGGTCAAGGCAACTCAGGACAGTTTGAATATGTAGATGGTTTGGGAGGTGGAACCAATGATAACATTACTTATAGTTGGGGACCTGCTTTAGATCAAGGAAATCAAATAGCACAATTCGATAGTCCAGTTACATTGCCAGATGGATCATTAGTTAGAGGTGGAGATGTGGCAGTTCATGGTGGAGCACCGATTCAACCAACTGAATTTGTTTCTCATCCAGATAACTTGAAAAACTTTTACCGAACAGGAGTAACTACGATGAATAACGTTGCGGTTTCAACAGCTTTTGATAAAGGTAATTACAGGATTTCATTCACTGATCTACAAAGTACTTCACCAATTCCAGGGGTTAATCTAGACAGGAATACATTTTCAGGTAACATGAATTTTCAACCCGTTACAAAATTAAATATAGGTGCAGGTTTTAATTACATTAATTCACGCAGCGACAATAGGCCTTCTGGTGGCTATGGTTCTGAAAATATCAACTACTCTTTAGTAGCTTGGGGCCCACGTTCGATGAATATAAATGCACTTAAAGATTATTGGCAACCTGGTTTAGAAGATGTTCAGCAGTATTCGTTTAATTACACATTTTTCGATAACCCATACTTTATTTTAATGGAGAATAGGAATGGTTTCAATCGTGATAGAGTGTTTGGAAACCTTTCTGCTAAATATGATTTTAGTGAGCATCTATCATTGTCTGTTCTTAGCGGAATGGATTATTCAGATGAATTAAGAACGTACAGGAGGAATTATAGTACCAATAGATTTAAATCAGGTGCTTATGCTGAACAGGACGTGTTTTTTAGAGAAATAAACTCAAGTTTTCTTTGGAACTATAAGAATGGCAATGATGATTTTAGTTACGATTTGTCATTTGGTGGCAATCGAATGGACCAGCGTATAGAAAACAGACAGACTGAAGCACTCTCATTAGCACAGCCTGGGATTTTTAATTTTAGCAATGCAGCTTCAGCATTGAATATGTTCCAATACGTTGGACAAAAAAGAATTAACAGTTTGTATGGGCTAGCTAAATTTGGTTACAAGGATATTTTGTTTCTGGACGTAACCGCAAGAAATGATTGGTCCAGTGCTTTAGCTTCAGCTACTTCAACTGCAAATACTTCATTTTTCTATCCTTCTATTTCTAGTTCATATGTGTTTAGTAATCAGTTCGAATTGCCCGAATGGATGTCTTTTGGGAAACTTAGGTTAAGTTGGGCACAAGTTGGTAATGACACTGATCCTTACCAAACGACAGGTGCATTTGTAGGAGGAGTTTCTTATTTGAATCAACCAACATTCACTGCGCAAAACACATTAGCAAACGCCAATTTATTACCTGAGAAAACTGGAGCTATTGAGCTAGGAACAGATCTTAGATTCTTTGAGGATCGTGTACGTTTTGATTTTACATATTATAATGCAACAACGAGTAACCAAATTATTTCGTTACCTATTCCCATTTCAAGTGGGTATTCACAGCAGGTAGTAAATGGAGGGGCTGTGAATTCAAAAGGTATCGAACTGCTTGTTGGTGTGACTCCAATTAAGAAAGATGACTTTGAATGGAATACATTCTTAAATTTTAGCAGGAACGTTTCTACAGTTACTACATTACCTGATGGATCTGGAACAATTACACTTGCCTACTCTCGAGTTTATGATAATCAGAATCAGACGGTTTGGTTTCAAGTTGAAGAAGGGGGAAGAGTTGGTGATATGTATGGGACTGGCTACGCAAGAAACGAAAACGGAGACTTCATAATTGGAACAGATGGAAGATTTATAGTTGATAATACACTTAAGAAGTTAGGTAATTACAACCCAGATTTCATATTAGGGATTAACAACGATTTCCGTTATAAAAACTGGAACGTCGGATTTTTATTTGACTGGAGAAAAGGAGGTCAACTTGTGTCTAGAACATTATCATTAGCAGGAGTTGCTGGCCAAATAGAAGAAACCGAAAATAGACCAGATGAAGGTGTCATTGCGAACGGTGTTGTGAATGTAGGTACAGATGAAAACCCTATATGGGAACAGAATACAACAGCTGTTTCGGCGGAGACCTATTTTAGACAATTTTATGATCGAAACCATGAAGAGAACAACGTTTATAGCGCTTCCTATTTTAAGCTTAGACAATTTGCAATTGGCTACACGTTTAAGTCTGAAAAGGAAAAGGGGTTTGTAGCCAAAGGTAGAAGCCTTAATGTATCTCTTATCGGACGTAATTTATTCGCAATAAGCCAGATCCCTCATTTTGATCCTGAACAGATCGCTTTACAAGGAAACCAATTTGTAAATGGAGTAGAAGATATGTCTTATCCATCTTCTAGAAGCTTTGGGCTTAAGTTCGGATATAACTTTTAATCACAACACTTAATAAGTACGTAGAACATTATGAAAACTAAATTAAATTTTATCATTTTGCTGATTTTGGGTGTTATGATTTCTTTGACATCCTGCAAGAAAGATTTTGAGGAGATTAATGTAAACCCTAATTCTCCCACTGAAGTGCAACCAGGATTATTGCTTAGACAGGTAATCTATAATTATGGAGAAGAAATGTCGTATGAAGGTTATGTGGCAGGAAACTTATTAGGTCAACATTTTACCATGGTTGATTTCAATTTGTTTGATCGACATGATTTGTCCTCTCCTCAGTTAGGGGGAAACCCTTGGCCTGTGATTTATAAAAACTTATTGGATAATGAATTGATGCTGAAGCAATCCAGAGAAAATATGAGTTATGCCGTATACGAAGGTCCAGCTTTAATTTTGAAAGCATACATGTCTGCATCATTAACAGATATTTATGGTGATGTTCCATATTCAGAAGCATTGCGTGGAGAAGAAGGAATGGTAAATCCCACATATGATTCACAACAGTCAATTTATACAGGGACTGATGGAATTCTGGAAAATCTTGATAAGGGAATTGAGGCATTAGAAAGTTATAATGCTAATTTTCCATTGGAAGGGGATTTATTGTTTAATGGAGATTTGCAAGCATGGGTAACATTTGCAAATTCCTTGAAAATTAAATATTTGATGCGTATTTCTGCACAGGTAGATGTAGCATCTGATTTGCAATCAATTTATGACGCCAATGATTTCATGAAAATTAATGCTCAGAATGCAGTATTTTCTTTTACCGATGGGAGGCCAAATAGCTTTAGAATGGA
>JAHDFW010000027.1:0-24170 GCA_020627945.1 Cytophagales bacterium | reverse complement strand
AATGAATTTTGACTCACAAACCATACAATGGATATTACTGATCTCTTTTGGAGTTCTGTTTTTTTGTATCGTGCCGTTTTCAAAAAAGCCACAGGAGTTTTTTGAGGCACAATCCAAGAAAGGTACCAAGCCCAATTTGTTTCTGCTTACAAGTAGTCTTGTGATCTCATGGATCTTTGCTAAAAGCATTACAAATGCTGCAAATCTTTCCGCGGCTTTTGGGTATTTGGGAGGATTAGCTTACGCCATATATTATTTCTCTTTTTTGGTAGGAGGAGTAGTAATTTATAAAATGCGCGTAAAAGGAGGGTTTAGTAGTATCCATGAATTTTTATCTACAAAATATGGACGTGGTGCGGTTATCATTTTTTCCTTATTAATTGGAATTCGTCTTTTTAATGAGGTTTGGTCCAACACTATGGTTATAGGCAGTTATTTTGGAGCAGTTGGTACCTCGTCATATTATTGGGCAATAATTGTATTTACAGTGCTAACGGTTGCTTATACCTTGAAAGGAGGATTACGAAGCTCCTTGATGACCGATGCTATTCAAATGGTTTTGTTCGCTGTGCTTTTGGTTGTGATTCTAGGTTGGATTTTACCAGATGAACAAATGAATATCAAGCATGTATCGGAGTCTTCTGAATGGAGTTGGGACCTAGGTTTAAATCTGTTCTTTGCTGCATTGATCCAAATTTTCAGCTATCCATTTCATGATCCAGTGCTTACAGATCGTGGATTTATTTCTGAACCAAAACTAACGTTGAGAAGTTATGTGTGGGCTGGAATCGTTGGTTTTGCAAGCATTTTTCTATTTAGTTTAATTGGCCTTTATGCTAAGTTAAATGGAATAGAAGGGGATGCGGCCATTGGAGCAGGGAAGTATCTAGGAGTAGTTTTTATGCTAATAATGAATTTCATAATGATAACTTCTGCGGCTTCTACGTTAGATTCAACGTTCAGTTCTTTCTCCAAATTGATTACGGTAGATTTAGGTGATTCTGCAAAAATTACGGTGGCTAAAGGTCGGCTAGTGATTTTGGCTTTAATGATATTAGGAACAATACCGGTTTTCTTTAATCCAGCAATTCTTTCCGCAACAACGGTAAGTGGAACAATGGTTATTGGTTTGGCACCAATATTTCTTTTTTGGAATAGGAACATGCCTCGAGTCTCTTATTTTCTATCCGTTGGATTTGGATTGATAACTGGACTATTATTAGCTTTAGATTTAGTCCCATCTTGTTTTGTGTTGACCACGGGAAAATATGCAGAATTGCTATGGGCAAATGTTTGGGGAACCATGGGATGTTTTCTATTATATTTTTTACCAGTCTTATTTATAAAAAAGAATGTCTGATAAAGTGATCAATATAGGGGAATTGGAAGGTCCCCTTTTAGTCTTTGGAGGTGTTTATAGTAACCTACAGGCGCTAGAAAGGCTTATTCAAATCGCACAAGATAAGGGGATTGATCCTAATAATGTGATCTGTACAGGTGATGTAGTAGGGTATTGTGCGCAACCTGTAGAATCCGTTAATCTAATTAGAGAGTGGGGAATCCATGTTATTGCTGGTAATGTAGAACTCAAATTAGCTGAAGGAAGTGAAGAATGTGGATGTGATTTTACTTCAGGTAGCAGATGTGATACTTTTTCACGGAATTGGTATCCTTTCGCACAAAGTAAAATGACTGAAAGAGAAATAAACTGGATGAAAAGGCTCCCCGAGTTTATTAGATTTAGCATTGCAAATAAAGAAGCACTGGTTGTTCATGGTTCGTTATTTGAAACTTCAGAGTTTATTTTCAAATCGACAGACTGGGGTGTTAAACTACCAAATTTTGAAAAAGAAAAGGTCGAAATGATACTGGCAGGGCATTGTGGATTGCCTTTTATAGATGTTAAAAATGGATTAACTTGGGCGAATGCGGGTGTAATTGGAATGCCTGCTAACGATGGTCAAACGGATGTATGGTATATGATCGTGGATGTCAATGAGCGGGGTGAACTTACTTATTCACATTCTCATTTTGATTACGATCATTCTACTGCAGCAAGATTAATGGAGGAGAATCACTTACCAAAGGAATATGCGCATACCTTAAGAACTGGAGTTTGGGATAACTGTGAGATATTGCCAGATGTAGAAACTGCCCGGCAAGGTGAAACAATAGTGTTTTAACGATAAATTTTCCCAATCCATCAGAAATATAAGGATGGATTGACTTATTCAATTAATTTCGTGCCTAAATTAAAAACTAAGTCATGAATAAATTAAGGTTGTTTGCGGTAATGTTAACCGCAGTGTTGTTTGTAACAGGATGCTCAGAAATATATAAAGAACCAGAGTTTAAGACCATTAAGAACGTTAAGGTTAATAGCAAAACGTTAAAAACAATCAATTTCGATTTTATTGCCGAAATGCACAATCCAAATATTATTGGAATCACAATGACAAAAATGGATCTTGATTTGTTTTATGGAGATGTGAAATTGGCAGATGTAATTCAAAATGAGACTACCACGATAGGAGCAAATACAGATTTTGATGTGCCATTAAATACTAATATCAATTCTTCTGATTTATTTAAAAGGAAAACAGGGTTGTTAGGTATCGCATTAGACGCATTGAATAACAAGAAGATTGACGTTCAAGTAAAAGGAATAGCAACGTTCAGCATTGCTGATCTTGAATTTGATGTTCCTGTGGATGACGTTTGTGTGCTAGAACTTTAAGAGAGTTGCCTACCTCTTTATTATCTTAATAGCTTCACTTGATTCCATATCCGAATGCATAATATAGGTTTGAGATTCGGTTCCTAAGAAAATAGATATGGCCGCAGTATTTGGAGGTTGCTTTCCAAGATTCTCGGCATGCATGGTAAGATTATTATCAAACTCCAAAAGTTCTACTGTAATGGTATGTTTTTTACGAGTTACAGGATGGTTTTGAAGGATAGGTTCATTATTTAACCATAAACTGATCGTATCTCCATCTTCAATAAGGTCATCCCAAATTTGTATAGTCGCGGTATTTTCCGTTGTCTGCATATGGTCTTTATATGCTACCTCACGATCGTTGAATTTTTCTAGCAAAGGCATTAGTCCTATGGAGCCGATCGCATCAATGTCTGCACCAGGGTATTGATCTCCGCATTGGTTGCCCAAATCTCTTAACTTAACATAGCGTATTATAGCATTCGGTTCAGTGAACGGTGTGATATCTACAGAGGATGTACCTCCTTCTATTTCACCAATATCAATCCAGTTTTTACCATCTTCAGAAACGGATACAAATACGGCCTCTTTGTATTTGTCAACTTCGTAAATGTAGAAGTCTGGTCCAGGAACGTTTACTATAGCATTATCGGTGAATTTAACTATTAGTGTGCCATAGCATCCTAAGCTTAAAGATTTACTGGATACACCTTCAACTTTATAGTCCAGAGGGCCAAGGGTATAATATGGTTTATTAAAGATTTTATCACACTTTGGTGCTCCTGGTTCAAATGATACTATTTCATCCGCAAAAGCTCTTGCTCCCAATGGCACATACATACTGCTCAGCCTGTAGTCTGTATAGAATTCACCAACGACTTGTGCATTTGATGTTGCTCCAATAATTAGGATTGGTACAATGTGTAGTAGGATTTTAAGTGTCTTATTCACTGGATTTAAAATCGGTTATTACGTCTGCAATTTTTCTGTCATTACTCAACCTTGGTACTTTGTTTTGACCTCCCAGTTTTCCAATAGCTTTCATATAGTTAATGAACGCATCAGGTTTTAGAGGAGTTACTTTCAGAGGCTGTAAAACAGAACCACTTACAAGATCAAAGTAATACGAATTTAACTCCTGCAATTTTTGATCCAAATCCTTGATAAACAGATTCTGATCTTTTGGTGGAGAAGCAAAAGATATCAGCCATTCGTGGTAAGGGAGTTCATCATTGGTTGGATTGACTTGAGGAGCAACAGTGAATTCCACTACCTCAACCTCTGGGTGTTTGCTACAAGCAAAGTTCATTGCTTTTTCAACTTCGGAACCAATTACGTGTTCTCCAAAAGCAGATATAAAATGTTTTATTCTTCCAGTTACCCTGATTTTATAAGGGGTTGTTGAGGTGAATTTGATCGTGTCACCAATGGAATAACCCCAAAGTCCTGCAGTCGTATTTAGAACTAATGCATAATTAACACCTGTTTTTACTTCACCCAAAGACAAACGAGTAGGATTTTCATTAAAGAACTCATCCGATGGGATAAACTCATAGAATATTCCATTATCCAAAATTAATAGAAGGTCGGTGGACTTTTGGGAGTCTTGATAAGCAATAAAACCTTCGCTAGCAGGGTAGGTTTCTATGTTTGGAATGTCGCGCCCTATGCTTTCGAAAAGCTTTGATTTGTAAGGTTCAAAATTCACCCCTCCATGAACAAATAAGCTGAAATGGGGGAAGATGTCTTTTATGGGTTTACCTGTCTTTTCCTTTAGTTTGTCGAAGTACATCTGAACCCATGGTGGAATTCCAGAAATAAGAGTCATATCCTCCCTGATTGTTTCTTCTACAATCTTATCAACTTTGTCTTCCCAATCTTCTATGCAGTTGGTTTCAAAAGAAGGCATTCGATTCTTTTGAAGATAGTTTGGAACATGGTGAGCTACAATTCCAGAAAGTCTCCCAATATTGATTCCGTTTTCTTTATTCATGGTTGGACTTCCTTGTAAGAAGATCATCTTACCATTTACAAAACTAGAATCACCAGATTCTACCACGTAATTCATTAAAGCGTCACGTGCTGATTTAATATGGGTTTTAATAGATTCTTGGGTAATAGGGATGTATTTAGTTCCGCTTGTGGTACCTGAAGTTTTTGCAAAGTACTCTGGTTTTCCTGGCCAAAGAATATCTTCTTCACCATTTTTGGCCAGCTCCATATATGGTCTTAATCCTTCATAATCTTGAACTGGAACAGACTTTTTGAAGTCCTCGTAACTATTAACTTCATTGAAGCCGTGGTCAGAACCGAACTTGGTTCTTCTTCCTTGAGCAATTAGATGGTTATAGGTTGCTTGTTGAGCTAACAACGGGTTTTTGATCCAATGTTCATTTTTTCTAACCACCCTTCGCGCAAAAGGTTTGGCTAACCATGCTTTTAATCCCATGTTGCGAAACTACTAACTAAATGTGTTTTAGTACTTACAAATTGAATCTAATTAAGCCTATTTTCCATCTTGTCCCCCGATATGAGGGCAGCTCATTAATTTGCTAATGTTTTCAAACGCAACGGGTTGTTTTACATAACCATAAGCTTCTTCCAAGGTCTTTGTTAGATTATTATCTCCCATGCTAAGTTCCACATCGGTGCTTAACAATTGACTAGGGTGCTCATAACCACATGCATTGGTGATTTCTAGTATTTCTTTGCTAATCGTATGGATGTAATTTTTAAAGCGTTCGGATTTCAAGCTAGGGTCAATTCCGTTTTGTAACCATTTACTTTGAGTTGCAATTCCAGCAGGGCAGTGGTTTGTTTGACAGATCAACGATTGAATACAACCTATTGCTAACATCGCTTCTCGAGCTACATTGATACAATCTACTCCCATAGCAAATGCAGTAATTGCGCTTGAAGGGAACCCTAGTTTACCAGATCCAACGAATACTATTCTTTCGGTAAGTTCTGCTTCTAGAAACACCTTGTACACTTTTGCAAAAGCGTAATTAAAAGGTAGAGCCACGTGGTTTGCAAATGAAGGTGGTGCAGCACCAGTTCCTCCTTCACCACCGTCTATGGTTATGAAATCAGGACCAGTATTTCGCTCTTTCATTAGATTAGCAAGTTTATGCCACATATTCATTTTACCTACCGCAGATTTGATTCCAACAGGTAAACCAGTTTTTTCAGCAATTTCTTCAATTAAATCAAACATCTCCTCCAAAGTACTGAAGGCCGAATGGTAAGCTGGAGATAATACATCTTTACCTATTTCCACTCCACGGATCGCAGCAATCTCAGCTGTGATTTTAGCAGCAGGGAGAACACCTCCTTTTCCAGGTTTTGCTCCTTGAGATAGCTTGATTTCAATTGCTCTGACAAATGGATTTTTATTTACCATTTCTACCATTTTATCTACTGAAAGATTACCATCTTTATCACGTACTCCAAAATACCCCGTTCCGAAATGGAAAACCACATCTGCTCCAAAACTATGGTAAGGAGATAAACCTCCTTCACCCGTATTATGGTAACATCCAGCTGCCATTGCTCCTTTATTTAATGACTCTTGTG
This sequence comes from Cytophagales bacterium, assembly GCA_020627945.1. Taxonomy (GTDB): domain Bacteria; phylum Bacteroidota; class Bacteroidia; order Cytophagales; family JAHDFW01; genus JAHDFW01. The sequence goes on along the minus strand of JAHDFW010000027.1, from coordinate 17,875 downwards.
CCTTAGCAGACAAAGATCCATAACTCATAGCCGAAATATTAATGATAGACTTCGGTCTAAATGGTCTTTTTCGATTGTTATATTCTCCAATTACCTTAGCACAAGGGATGGATTTGGGCTTTTCTTGTTGTTCATCAGGTCGAAAGGGGAACAGGTTTGGTTTTATAAAAGCATGTCCAGGTGACTTCAAATCTTGATCTGTTCCAAAACCTTGATAGTTGTTTTGTTTCTTTGATGAAGCATAAACCCAAGAACGTTGACTTCTATTGAAGGGCAACTCTTCACGGTTATTGGCAACTATGTACTGTCGCAACTCCGGACCAATTTTTTCCAACCAATAACGAAAATGACCCACAACAGGGAAATTATGAAGAATTGTATGGCTTTTTTGAACGAAGACATCATAAATCGCTACGAAGATCAAGATAACAATTAGTAAGGCAAGAAAATAGTACCATTTTCCAAAATATTCCAGAATATGAATTTCGAGTAAATTAGTCATAATAGTTTGATCGAGTTTAATGTTGGTAGTAGAGTGTTAAAGTTACGATTCGACATGAATATTCAAAAGTTGAAATCAAAAAAAAGCTTAATTTCTACCATTTCATTTTTTTTCCATGAATTTGTAACGAATATTTTTTTTACCGTTATGCAATAAAATATTGCATAGAATCATTTAAAGACATGTTTAGAGCAATTTATTTTAAATAAAAGCAACAATAAAATTTTAATACATAAGTTTCTTATGTATATTTGTCTTATGTATTCTTCAGAACTTATAAAAGGAACTTTAAAAACGATTGTTTTAACCTTGCTCAAGGAGCAGGGGAGAATGTACGGTTATGAACTAACACAAAAAGTAAGGGATATGACCGATGGCAAAATCCAAATAACTGAAGGAGCTTTGTATCCTACTTTGCATGCTTTAGAAAAAAGTGGGGATTTAGAAACTGAAAAGGAGTTTATAGGAAAGCGCGTCCGTAAATACTATAAGGTTACTATGCAAGGCTCAGCAACAGTTAAGGAACGAGTAAATGAATTTGCTGATTTTGTGAAGACGATGCAGTTTTTATTAGATATAGGACCTGAAACGGGTAATGCAATATAGTTGAATTCTAAAGTTGATGTATGTACAGAATATCAAACAACGAGGTCGATTATATACTTGATGATATCAAAAGGCGTGGGGTTGAATTGGAAGATCTACAATTCAATCTTCTGGACCATGTCTGTTGTATTATTGAGCAAGAAAAGCCAGATGGGACTGACTTTTATAAGTTCTACGAGGATATAATTGTTCGGTTTTATGAGAAGGAACTCAAGGAAATCGAAGTGGAGACAAATAATTTGTTAACTTTTAAAAATTATTATGCTATGAAACGAATAATGAAGATAATGGGGCTTTTGACAGCTTTAATGATGTTAGTTGGAGCCATTTTTAAATTGATGCATTGGCAAGGTGCAGGAGTTATTATGATATCTGGATTTGTATTGTTTGCAGTTGTGTTTTTACCACTTCTTGTGGTACTAAAGAGTAAAGATTCTGTTGAGTTAAAAGATAAGTTGCTTTTTGCGTTTGGGACTTTAATAGGAATTGCAGCGTCAGCTGGGGTTATGTTTAAATTAATGCATTGGCCTTTAGCTAATATTTTGATGTTTAGTAGTCAGGCGTTATTTATTTTGGTTTATATCCCAATGTATTTTATACTGAAAATTCGCAATCCGGGAGAGAAATTTAACGTGATGATGAATTCGATTCTTATGTTGGGAGCAGGTGCATTGATTTTTTCCTTAATGTCAGTAAGTTCAAGCAACGGAATCGATCAAAGTTTATATGCGATAGACAGTTTTTTAAATAAAAACGTAACTGAATTGGTAGCTTCGAATCAGCGGTATTACAATAATTTGGATGATTCAGGTGAAGATAAAGTTAGGGCGAAACATGAACTCTCTCAGCAATTGATGCAAGAAATTTCTGACATTAATACTTTTCTTATTTCTCAGGTTGAGGGGGTACACATTGATCAGGCAAGAACCATGAAAGTAAAGGATTTAAGAAACCCTAAAAATACTTTTGTTGTGAATGGTTTTTCGGGAGGTTCATATGAATATTCTTTGAAGAAATTAGTGGCTAAAGTAGATGAGTATAACAATAAAGTAGGTAATTTGATAGGTAAACCTATTGATTTAAATTCAGTTCAACTAACCAGAACGAATATAGCCTTGTTTATTCATCAAATGACTCAAATTCAATTGCAAATAGCTGTAAATGAGCAATCATTGTTTATGGAAGAGAATAATCTGACCGTATTAAAATAACGTGAGTTCGGGATAAGAATGCAGTCAGAGTTCTTAAAATAACTGATTAGGTAGGAAGGTGTTCACTAGAATGCCTTCTAACCTTTTCCCAAACTCACGTTATTTTATTGTTTTAGCCTTATTCCAATATTCATCCATTTCTTCTAATGTCATTTCTCCAAATTCTTTACCATCCTTTTTGGATTGTTCTTCTAGATAATTGAAGCGATGAATAAACTTTTTATTGGTCTTTTCAAGAGCATTTTCTGGGTTGATATCGATAAATCTGGAATAATTGATCATGGAGAAGAGGAGGTCTCCAAACTCACCTTCGATGTATTCTTTGGAGTTTCCTGCGTTAACTTCAGTTTCAAACTCTTGTAGTTCTTCATTAACTTTCTCCCAAACTTGTTCTTTATTATCCCAGTCAAAACCTACTCCACGAGCTTTCTCTTGGATTCGAATTGCTTTAACCATTGCGGGTAAAGATTTTGGAACTCCTTCCAAAACGCGTTTATTACCACCTTTTTCTTTCAGTTTAATTTTTTCCCAGTTTTGTTTTACCTGTTCTTCGTTTTCCACTTCCACGTCGCCGTAGATATGCGGATGTCTAACAATGAGCTTTTCACAAATCCCGTTTAGCACATCTGTGATGTCAAAATCGTTAGTTTCAGAACCAATTTTAGCATAGAAAACAATATGAAGTATTAGATCGCCTAGTTCTTTTTTGATTTCGGTCATGTCTTTTTCTAGTATTGCATCAGCCAATTCATACATTTCCTCAATCGTTAGATGTCTTAACGATTCCAACGTTTGTTTTTTATCCCAAGGACATTTTTCTCGTAGATCGTCCATAATATCAAGAAGACGGCCAAAGGCTTGCATTTGCTGTTCACGATTCGACATTTGTTTTGAACTTTTGTAGGGTGGTTTATTGTTAAATTTGTAGTTTTGTAAAGAAAATTAAAATTGGTAGAAATGGCAACAATATTAGTGGCGATTGGTTTTTTAGCTTTGTTTTTTGTTTTTATGTCTGTGCGCTTGATTTTCCTTAAGAAAGGTGAGTTCAAAGGGACATGTGCTTCTCAAAGTCCATTCTTAAACAAAGAAGGTGAAGTGTGCGGTTTTTGCGGTAAAATGCCTGAACATTGTGAAAATAAGGACCAAGAACCACAGAATGAAGTGGACAAAGTGCTTAGCAAATTTTAAAATCTTACTCTAAGGATACGTTGTTCAATTTTTGACCATAAATTCCTTTCAAAAATGCTTGTTTTTTTGTAGCTTGAAGATTCACCTCTTAACTAAACTACACCATGCAAGTATTACGACTTAATAATCAGGTTTGCTTTCCTTTATATCATGCCACCAAGATGGTCATGAAATTGTACGAACCAATTTTCAGCAAATACGGAATTAACTACCTACAGTATCTTATTATTCTGATGCTCTTTGAAGAGTCTGAATTGACCCTTTCTGAGATAAGAAGTCACTTAGATATCGAATATAAAGATAAACTGAATACTTTAATTGTGGGGTTAGAGAAACTAGATTATGTGGTGGTTCACCGTGAAGGTGATGAAATACTTAAAGTTCTTTTGTCGGATTTGGCTCACAACCTAAAGGACGAAATGAGTTGTGTTCCACGTCAGCTAGTTCAGCGCACTGGATTTAGTTTAGAAAGATTAAGAGCACTTAAAATGGAGCTCAATGAATTAGTAGGTAATATCACTACCAAACAAGCTCAAGGAGCCGCGGAGTCTATTTAGGCAGAGACTTCCTTAATAATTTAGACTTCTTTGGTAACCTATTAGACAATTTTGTACTTTGCAACTCTTAGTTTAATTGTCAAGAAAAGGTTATGAACAAAGTATATTATCTAGCAACCTGTTCTACATGTAGTAGAATTATGTCAGACTTAGATCTGGCTGGTTTCGAAAAACAAGATATTAAGAGTCAATCCATGACTGAAGAGCAAGTTGATCAAATGAAAGAACTTGCAGGCTCATACGAAGCTTTATTCTCAAGAGTAGCTATGAAATATAAGGCATGGGGATTGAAAGAGAAAAATCTCGGGGAGCAAGATTACAAATCATATATTTTAGAAGAATATACCTTTCTGAAAAGACCTGTTTTTGTAGTGGGGGATAAGATTTTTGTAGGTAACTCCAAGAAGAACATCGCTAACCTAAAAGAACATTTAGGGCAAAGCTAAATTACTTGTAAATAATTAAAATATCCAATGAAGCATATTCCACCTAGTCGTAAAGTATCTTATTCCAGAACTACCATTACTGAATTAATGGTTCCTTCAAATGCCAACTTTGGGGGTAAAATTCATGGAGGTCATATTCTGTCAATGATAGATAAAGTGGCCTATGCGTGTGCTTCTAAACATGCTGGAACTTATTGTGTAACACTTTCTGTAGATACCGTGAATTTTTTCGAACCAATTGAGGTAGGTGAGTTAGTTTCGTTTCATGCTTCTGTGAATTATGTTGGAAATACTTCTTTAAATATAGGAATCAAGGTAGTAGCTGAGAATTTTCATGAAGGGATTGTACGTCACACTAATACTTGTTATGTGACTATGGTTGCTATAGGGAAAGATGGTAAACCTCAACAAGTTCCAGTCTTGGAACTAGAAAATGAAGAAGATGAGAGGCGTTTTTTGAAGTCTATGATCCGTATGGAGCAAAAACGAGAAAGGCTGAAGGAGTATGAAGAGTTAAAAGAAACATTGGTTTGGGAAGAGGAATTGCATAAACTCGATAATCAGAGATGCATTCTACCAGAAGATATTTAGAATCATATCCTACTGGATTTTGTTGTTATTATATTATAGCGTAATTTTGTACTTCATTTAAAACGAGTAAAAATGTTGACGAGCACATTATTATTTTTGGGAATGCCAGGTGGAAACGAATGGATCGTGATCATTTTGGCTGTAGTTTTGTTGTTTGGAGCTAAGAAAATTCCTGAGTTGTTCAGAGGATTAGGAAAAGGAATCAGAGAATTCAAAGAAGCAAAAAACGAAATTACATCTGAGATCGAAAACGCTGGTAAGGACGAAAACGCCTAAGCATCTCAAAATATCATATCTGAGTTAAGTTGAATAAACTTTCATTATCCGAGATTCAAGATAAACTTTCTGGGGGAGAGTTATCTTGTGTACAATTGGTAGAGCATTACTTAAAAAACATAGCGGAAAAGAGCCATTTAAATGCATTTTTAGAAGTGTTTGGAGATGAGGCTCTCGAGCACGCGAAAAAGGTTGATCAAAAGATTAAAGAAGGAACGCAAGGTGAACTTGCTGGAATGGTTGTAGGTATTAAAGATACCATTGCGTATGCAAACCACTCCTTAGAAGCTTCTAGTAAAATCTTAGATGGTTATATTACACCTTATTCTTCTACAGCAGTTGAAAGACTCTTGTCGAAAGATGCCATTATTATTGGTCGCCAAAATTGCGATGAATTTGCAATGGGGGCATCCAATGAGACTTCTGCGTTTGGAAATGTTCTGAACATGGACGATAATGACAAGGTGCCAGGAGGTTCTTCTGGTGGGTCAGCAGTTGCGGTTCAGGCAGATATGTGTCTTACAAGTCTTGGTTCAGACACAGGAGGATCTGTAAGACAACCAGCTGCTTTTTGCGGAGTTGTAGGACTTAAACCGTCTTACTCAAGAGTTTCTAGGCATGGATTGATAGCATATGCTTCTTCATTTGATCAAATAGGAGTGTTGTCACATCATGTGGATGATGCCGCAAAAGTGATGGAAGTTATTGCTGGATCAGATAGTTTTGATAGTACAGCATCTTTAGAATCAGTACCAGCTTACTCCAGTAAACTGAAGTCAGGTAAAAAATATAAAATAGCTTTTATAAACGATTGCTTAAATCACGAAGGTATTTCTGATAGCGTAGGAGCTGCAGTTAAAAATGTATTAGAAGGTCTTAAATCCGAAGGCCATTCAGTGGAAGGTATAGATTTTCCATACTTGGAGTACATGGTGCCTACCTATTATATTTTAACAACTGCCGAGGCATCTTCTAATTTGGCACGTTATGACGGTGTTCGCTATGGTTATAGAAGTGAAACAGGTTCTTCGCTTGAAGAAATGTATAAAAACACTCGTTCTGAAGGTTTTGGGGAAGAAGTGAAACGTAGAATTATGTTAGGGACTTTTGCATTAAGTTCAAGCTATTACGATGCCTACTATACCAAAGCTCAAAAAGTAAGAAGGTTGATTAAGGAAAAGTCAGAAGCAATTCTTGAGAATTACGACTTTATAATTATGCCAACTGCACCTACAACCGCATTTGGAATCGGTGAGAACTCTAAAGATCCAATTCAAATGTATTTAGCGGATATTTTTACGGTTCAGGCTTCTTTAGCAGGTTTACCAGCTATTTCTGTTCCTGTTGGAAGAGATGACAATGGAATGTCAATTGGCTGTCAGATTGTAGGGAAAGCTTTTGATGAAGCTGGAATTATGGATTTGGCTTCAGAAATAATTCAATAGCTACACGTTATTTATCGGTAAAGAAATATTCAACTACTTTTATCAAGAGTTGATCGAATAAAAGGACTTACTGTTTTTTTAATTGGGTAACTTCATATTACTATGAAGTTCGCCTTAATAAAATTACAATTTGTAATTGTTGTAGCACTAATTTTTTGTGTCCAAAATGGAGCAAAAGGTCAAGAAGTTTATCCCTTAACCCGTGATGATTCTGCTAATGTTGTAATATATCAGGAACAATATGAAACTCATTTACGACAAAATCATAAAAAGGAAGCCAGTCGCTTCCTAAATCTGATGGCGATGATTTATTGGGAGAAAAATCATTACAAACAAGCCGAAAACATTTATCTAAAATCTCTAAAACTTAATGAAGAGCTAGCTAACGAAAACGGCATAGCCATGTTGAATAATAATCTAGCAATGATTTGTGCAGATATGGGCGCCTATAAAAAGTCATTGGAATATTTCGATAAAACTCTTGTGGCTAGAAGAGTAAGCAAAGAAAAAATAGGAATGATATCAGCGTTAATCAATCAGTCTGTGGTTTATAACAGGCTGCAAGATTATGATAATTCAATTAAGAACTTAAAAGAAGCCCTGGATATAGCTAGAGAATTAAATGATCCAGATCAAATGAAAAGTTGCTATGGGATGTTATCAGAAACTTATGAAAAGGCCGGTAATAGTGAGCAATCGTTGTATTATTATAACTACTTCAAGACATTTAATGACATAGTAACCAACGAGAAAATTAAAAAATCTCAAGTTGAACTCCAGAATGAAAAACTGCAACGTGAAGTCGCTGATTTAAAATTGAAACAAAAGCAATACGAGCTAACATCAACTCAGGAAAAGCTGTCTGACACAGAACATGAGGTAGAAGTGATTAACGAAGAAAAAGACCAGCTGACAAAAACATTGACCAAACAAGAGATGAAATTGATGATTGTAGAACAAGAGTCAGAGATTGAACATTTGGAGAACTTGAATTTGAAGCACCAGCAAGAAATACAAAGTAAAGTATTATGGTTGGTAAGTTTGGTGCTTATTGCGATTGCAGCTTTTTTTGGAGTTTTACTGTACTTTTTTAGACAAAAACAAAAACTTAATAAAGCTCTTGTATCCAAAAATGAGAAAATTGAGGAGCAGAGAAATTCTATTCAAGATAGTATAAATTATGCTCAACATATTCAGGGAGCTATGCTTACCAGGGAACAAGAACTGAACGAAATCATTCCAGATTCTTTTGTTATTTATAAACCTAAGGATGTAGTAAGCGGTGATTTTTATTGGTATTCGAGTATTGGGGATAAAATAATATTAGTTGTTGCAGATTGTACAGGTCATGGAGTCCCTGGCGGATTTATTACTATGGTAGGAAATAATCTTCTTACACAAATTATTGAGCATCAGAACATCTTAGAGCCACATCGAATTTTACACAAGTTAGACGAAGGAATAATTAACACGTTTAGTCAAAATCATACTCAAAATAAAGATGGAATGGATGCTGCTGTAGTGGTAATTGATAAGGCAAATAATACTATGTCTTATGCAGGAGCGAATTCCGCGATTATTATTATAACTGGAGATGATTTGAATTATGTTAAGCCTGATAAATTTGGTATTGGGGGAGCGGTACATAAGTCACCTAAAAGAGATATTGCAAAAGAGTTTAATACAATAGAATTTGATCTCTCCGATTCTGGCCAAAGCGTGTACTTGTTTTCAGATGGAGTAGTGGATCAGTTCGATTCTTCTGGAGAGAAGAAATTTATGCGTAAAAGACTAAAGGAAACTCTACTATCCTGTAATACCAAGGATATTCAAGAACGGGGACAACATATTGAGCAAACCTTGAATGATTGGATGAGAAACGCAGAGCAAACGGATGATATTACTTTATTAGGCCTTGATATTAAGAACTAACCTCCAATGTTGATCTGGAGTTTATATTGCGAATTCTAATTAGAAGCTTCGGTATCTAAACTTCCTTCTTTTGCATCTGAAACTTTAGTTTCTTTCTGTTTTATTGATTCTGCCTCTGATAAATACGCGCGCAATTGTTGTCGTAATTCTGGAGCAGTAAGATTTTGTTTAATTTTTCTTTTGCGAACAAGAGACATTTGACCCGTTTCCTCAGATACAACTAGAATAATGGAATCCGTTTCTTCTGACATGCCATAAGCCGCACGATGTCTTAACCCCATAGAGGCAGGCAAATCATCTTTTTGAGTTACGGGCAGAATACTTCTAGCAGAAATTATACGTTCGTTTTGAATAATAACGGCTCCGTCATGTAAAGGACTCTCTTTATTAAAGATTGAAACAAGAAGTCGTTTAGAGATATTTGCATCTATATAGTCACCCGATTCAATATAATATTGAAGGCCATCATCCATTCCAAATACAATAAGAGCACCAGTTTTGGATCCAGATAATGTTTTCACCGCTTCAATAACGGGTGTTACATCCATGATTTCTTCTTGCTCTTTTTTCATCCATGGAAGGAAGTTGAGCCAATCCTTATCAATAAAGGCTGTTTTGCCCAGCATAATTAGAAAGCGTCTTATTTCTTGCTGGAATACGATTATTGTCGCAATAGCACCCACCCCCATTACTTGCCCCAGAATAATGGTAAGTAATTCCATTTGAGCAGTTTTTACCGTAAGATAGGTAAGGTATAAGGCCAGCATTCCTACGAAAATAGGAAGACCAACACCACCACGAAGAAGCTTGTACAATCGGAAAAATAGGTAAGAGACAAGTAAGATGTCGATAACATCCACCCATCCCAATTCAATAAATCCAATTCTAAACGCTAACATTTCTTAATTTCTCTACTATCTGCAAAGTTTGTACAGCTTCTTTTACATCATGAACACGAATGATAGAAGCTCCTTTCTGCATTGCAAAAGTATTCAAAACTGCAGTGCCAACCAAGGCATCTTCGGAGCGAATGTTAAGTAATTTGTAAATCATGGATTTCCTTGAAACTCCAACCAGTATTGGCGTCTCAAACAGTTCAAAAACTTCTAAATGTTTTAAAAGGTAGTAGTTCTGGTCTAGCGTTTTAGCAAACCCAAATCCAGGATCAATAATGATATCCTGTGTTCCATATGACCTTAGTTTTTCGATCTTTTGCTCGAAATAGTCACACATTTCCTTCACCAGATCCTTATAGTCTGTTTTATCCGTCATTGTATTTGGAGTGCCACGCATGTGCATAAGTACATAGGGAACTCCAAGTTGACCAACGGTTTCAAACATATTAGGATCTAATTCACCACCTGAAATATCATTAATTAAAGAAGCCCCACATTCTACTGCTTTTTTTGCAACTTCAGAGTAAAACGTATCTACAGAAACCAATACATCAGGATATTCGTTGCTGATCCATTTTATAGCCGCTTCTATTCGCTGAAACTCTTCCTCAGGCTCAACCAATTTAGCTCCAGGTCTTGAAGATTGGCCTCCAATATCAATAATATCGGCTCCAGCCTTAACCATTTTCTGAACTCTTAGTTGAATTTGGTCAAGGGTAGTATACATGCCTCCATCATGAAATGAGTCAGGAGTAATATTCAAAATACCTTGAATTAGAGGACGTTCTAAATGAAGGGGTTTTCCCTTGATATTTAATGTGGATTTTTTATAAAAAATTGTACCTTTAGCGCTCAACTCAAATGGGGTTATAGGATCAAGTTTAAAAGTTTGTAAGAAGGGATATTTACTTATGTTATATAATGTTTTGGGCAACGTGCAAAATCTGAAACTTGAAATCTGAAACGGTTCTTAATTATTAATAAACGTTCATATTTCGGATTTCCTCTTTCATATTTTTACACTGTCTTCAACATGAAATAAATAACCTATCCTTGTGGCATTTTTATTGATCCAATTAATACCCCTAAAATATGTTTTTGGGCTGAATAATCAAAATTGATTGAGATATAGATATAAAATAAATAGATGGAACAATAATCTACGTCGGCCGAACACGTTTTAACCAGATAAGATATAGTTTCACTAACCCAACAAAGCACTTATTATGAACTTAAAAAATATAGTATTAGGCGTATTCAGATTTTTAGTAGGAGGGCTCTTTATTTTTTCAGGGCTTATAAAGTTAAATGACCCTAAAGGAACGGCTATTAAGCTTCACGAATATTTTGAGGTGTTCTCGGAAGATATTGCGGAGTTTTTCATGGCATTTGTTCCTTATGCATTGTTCTTTGCTGTTTTTCTAAGTGCTTTGGAAGTGATATTAGGTGTTGCGGTCCTGATCAACTATAGAATGAAAGCAGATTTGAAATTGGGTCCCATTAATCTTAAAACTGGGGTGAATTTAACGTATTGGATACTTCTTATTCTGATAGTATTCTTTACGTTCTTAACCTTCTACTCTCATGCTTTCGATAAAGTAACGGACTGTGGTTGTTTTGGAGATGCAATTAAGTTGACACCTTTTGAGTCTTTTATTAAGGATTTGATCCTGACGGCTATGATTATACCACTGTTCTACTTTAGAGATACGTTTGAGCCCCTAATTAAAGGTGTAAAAGGTTTTGCGGTAATATCAGTAGTATCAATCCTTTCGATTTGGATGGCCATGCATGCAATTAATCATCTTCCTTTCAAGGATTTTAGAGCTTATGCAGTAGGACAAAGTATTCCAAATAACCTTGAGCCTGTAGAGCAAGCAGTATTTGGTCCTGAAAAATACACGTATTACAATAAGAAAACTGAAGAGAATGAATCTAGTGCTGGATGGGATCAGAAGTTTAGTGATACAACAACGTATAAATATGTTTCGTATGAACGTCCAGTTTTAAACCCTGATGAGTCTACGCCTAAGATTCCTGCCGATTTTGCATTTATGGATTTGGATGGAAATGATGTTCGTGATGAATTGTTTTCAGGCAAGAAAATGGTGCTGGTATCTTACGAATGGGATGAATGTAACCGAGATGCAATTAAGAAGTATAATGATATTGCAGGAAAGGTGATAAGTAAGGGAATTGCAACTTGGGTTTGCACCAATGAAACTGAGCGCTTTGGAAATTTCTGTGCTGAAAACGGAATAAAACTTCCTATTTATTCTAATGATGCTACCATCTTAAAAACCATGATCCGTTCAAACCCTGGAGTTCTTTATTTAGAAAATGGTGTTGTGAAAGGTAAATGGCACTACAACGATTTCGATGAAATAGAAGAAGAACTTTAACCAACCTTTTACTGAAGTAAATGATTAAGTTTTTATTTAAGCGACTCACTTATGGTTTTCTGGTTTTGATCGGAGTAGCCATAGTAGTTTTCTTTATTTTTAATGTACTTCCTGGAGATCCGGTATCCATGATTGCTGGTCAAAATGCGGATGCTAAAACTAGAGAAATGCTTACTAAAGAGCTTGGGCTAGATAAACCAAGACCGATTCAACTACTTCATTATTTGAATGATATTTCCCCTTTGTCAATTCACAAAAATCAGCCTGAAATACAGGAGAAATACAATTACTTTTCTGTTGTACCTTTAGGTGCAAATACCATAGTTCTTAAGAAACCATACCTCCGACACTCTTATGCAAGTAATCAATTGGTGACGGAAATAATATCAGAGTCCATTGTTCCTACGTTTTGGTTGGGACTTTCGGCAATGATATTCGCGTCATTTTTTGGTATTGGTTTTGGTATATTATCTGCGTTGAATCGGGGAAGTTGGATCGATAAATTTTTGGTTACATTCTCTGTAATGGGAGTGTCTACACCTTCCTTTATTGCAGGAATTTTGTTTGCCTTGCTATTTGGGTATTATTGGGGGGATTATACTGGGTTAAACTCGTTCGGCTCCCTCTGGGAAAACAATGGTATAGACGGAAGACAATTAGTTCTTAAGAACCTGATCCTTCCAGCCTTTACATTAGGAATTCGTCCCTTAGCAATCATAGTTCAATTGACTAGAAGTTCAATGTTAGAAGTCTTATCACAAGATTATATTCGTACAGCTAGAGCAAAAGGAGTTTCAAGAGTCATGGTAATACTTAAGCATGCCCTTAAAAACGCCTTAAATCCAGTATTAACTTCTATATCGGGATTTTTTGCTTCGTTGTTAGCTGGTTCTATCATTATTGAAAGAATCTTCTCTTGGAATGGGATAGGAGATGTTTCTCTTATAGCCGTTGAGCAAAAAGATTTACCAGTGGTTATGGGATGTACGTTACTTGTTGCAAGTTTATTCATCCTTGTTAATATTCTTGTTGATATTTCTTACAGGTTCCTTGATCCACGAGTTAAGTTGGAGTAATCTATGTTACATCAAAGTTTGAATCGTATATACCTGTTGGGATTACCAGGTTCAGGTAAAAGTACATTAGGTAAACAATTGGCATTAGCTTTAAACTACGATTTTGTAGATTTAGATGCGGCCATTGAAGTCCATGAGAGAAAACTAATTCCAACAATATTTGAAGAGAATGGAGAGTCTTATTTCAGGGAATTGGAAAGGACGGTATTGTTGAATACAGTAAACTTTTCAAAGACCGTAATTTCCTGTGGCGGAGGAACTCCTTGTTTTTTCAATAACATGGATTGGATGAATACTCAAGGTGCCACTGTTTTTTTAGATGTATCGGTTGATGAGATCTTATCTAGATTAAGTAGTCAACAGCATCGTGATCGACCGTTGTTAAAAGACTCTTCACTTCATAGCTTGAGAGAAACAAGAATTGCGTTTTATGAAAAGGCACAAATTCGTTCCTCAAGTTTGGAAGAGATTCTTAACGCACTAGGTTAGTTAACCGTATCTTCAAAATTTCAAATTCTAATTTTACTCTATGCTTAATAAGTATAGAATAATGCGTAAATTGATCTTTTAATTTCTTAATGAATGGCTAAAAAAGTATTTATAACTGGTGCATCAGGGTATTTAGGGAAGCTTTTGCTTAAAAAATTGAACGATTCCGATTGGGTTTCTGAAATACATGGGGTTGATATCAATGACTTGGATTTAACAAGTTTAGGAAAAGTTACTTTCACCAAAATGAGTGTTAATGATTCAGGACTAATTGATTTGGTTAAGGAAAAATCTCCTGATATTATGATGCATTTTGCATTTATAGTTGACCCAATTCACGATATAAACAAATTACGTAGAGTTAATATTGAGGGCACTAAAAATGTATTGAATGCTTCGGTTGATGTGCCATACTTCATGCTTGCTAGTTCGGGTACTGCTTATGGAGCTTTTGAAGATAATCCGATTCCGTTAACTTACGAACATCCGATTCGTAAACACCCATCTTTTGAGTATGCGGCCAATAAGACTGCAATTGAGGAATTAACCAATGCATTTGCAAACCAAAACCTAGATCAACGGATTTCAATAATTAGACCTACAGTGGTTTACGGACCTACCGTAGACAATTATCTTTCTGGAATGTTGAGCGAAATAGCAATTCCATCTATAAAAGGTTATAATCCGCCATTACAATTTGTTCATGAATATGATGTAACGGAATCAATAGCACATATCTTAGAAAAGGAGGCCACAGGTACATTTAATATTACTCCAAAAGATTCCATGACAATTAAAGAAGTTATTGCAAGATCAGGCAAAGCAACAGTGGCAATCCCTTATGGAATAGCGAAATTCTTAATAAATCTTGCATGGAACATGAAACTTAAGTTTCAGAAATATCCAGCAGGATTTCTCGATTACATCATGTATCCTTGGGTTATGGATAATTCCAGATTGACCAACGAACTAGGTTATGTATTTAAGTATTCATCCGAGCAAACGCTAGAACTTATGATTGAGAAGTTGAAAAATTGAAATTGATGAAGTCAAGGCTTTATCTGGATAATAAATATTCGTTTTTTTAACATCCCTTTTTTGCTAACTTTGTAACATCTGAGCATAAGCCGAGTCTGCCGAATGACGGGCAAAATCTTTAAATCTTTACAACATGTTAAGTACGATTTCAAGTAGCAAAGAAGCTATGCAATTAGAGGATCAATATGGAGCACATAACTATCATCCGCTTCCTGTTGTTCTAAATCGTGGTGAGGGAGTCTTTTTGTGGGACGTAGAAGGGAAAAAATATTTCGATTTTCTTTCTGCTTATAGTGCAGTAAATCAGGGACATTGTCACCCACGTATTATTGATGCACTTAAAAAACAAGCTGAAACACTTACGCTTACTTCAAGAGCGTTTTATTCAGACAAATTGGGAGTAGCTGAGAAGTATCTATGCGATTTTTTCGGATATGATAAATCTATCCTTATGAATTCTGGTGCGGAAGCAAATGAGACAGCAATCAAATTAGCGCGTCGTTGGGGATATACTAAAAAGAATATTCCTGCAAATGAGGCAATAATTGTGGTTGCAAAGGAGAATTTCCATGGAAGAACTACTACTATAATTTCTGCGTCTACAGATCCAGTAGCTAAAGATGGATTTGGCCCTTATATGCCAGGTTTCCAAATTATTGATTATGATAACCTTGAAGCTTTGGAGGAGGCTCTTAAAAATCCAAATGTATGTGGTTTTTTAGTAGAACCTATTCAAGGTGAGGCAGGTGTATATGTGCCTACAGAAGGATACGTTAAAGGAGCTCAAGAGCTTTGCACTAAATACAATGTGATTTTCATGTGTGATGAAGTTCAGACTGGAGTTGCAAGAACGGGACAAATGCTTTGTGCAGATCATTCTGGAATTAAACCAGATATGATTATCTTAGGAAAAGCAATTTCTGGTGGAGTTATGCCAGTATCAGCGGTATTGACTAATGATGAAATTATGTTAGGAATCAAGCCAGGTGAGCATGGTTCTACATATGGTGGAAATCCTTTGGCATGTGCTGTTATGATGGAAGCATTAGAAGTAGTTAAAGATGAGAATCTTATGGATCATGCTGAAGCGATGGGAAAAATCTTCCGTGATAGAATGGAAGCACTTTGCGATAAGCACGATAAAATGAAATTAGTTCGTGGTAAAGGATTACTTAACGCCGTAGTTATTAACGATACTCCGGATAGCCATACCGCTTGGAACATTTGTGTGGCTATGAAGGAAAACGGTTTGTTAGCAAAACCTACACATGGTAACATTATTCGTTTTGCACCTCCTTTGGTAATCACTGAAGAGCAAGTACATGAATGCTGTGATATTATAGATAAAACATTGAGTGAATTTTAGTAATTCATTGTTTTGAGTAAAATGCCGATGGATTTCTGATCTATCGGCATTTTTTTTAACTTGTCTCAAGTGATTTTATGACATTATTCAGAAAAATACTCATTAGCATGTTTGTAGCATCCTTTGCTACATTTCTTACATCCTTGGTGGTAGAATTATCTATGAACAAAATGATGATATTAATATGGTCGACGGCAGTACTGGTATTCATCATCGTGTCATTCTACGACAGAAAAAAACGTGCTGAGCAACAGAAACAAATTGAAGAATTGATTGCTTCTAGAGCAAACAAAAAGAAGGGGAGTAAAAAGAAGAGAAAATGAACCAAAAAGAAGTAATAACGGAATTCTATAAGGCCTTTCAGCAATTAGATGCTGAAAGAATGATTTCTTTTTATCATGAAGATATTGTTTTTGAAGACCCAGGTTTTGGTAAACTAAAAGGTGAACGTGCAAAGAACATGTGGAGAATGCTTTGCAACAGCGCTAAAGAATTTACGTTAGACTTCTCAGAAGTAACAGACCATGGTGCTCATTGGGAACCTACCTATACTTTTTCACAATCAGGAAGAAGAGTACATAATATAATAGATGCATCTTTCGTATTTCAGGATGGTAAGATCATAAAACACACAGATGTGTTTGATCTTCATCGTTGGTCAAAACAAGCGCTGGGATTTAAAGGATGGCTACTAGGAGGGACATCCTTTTTTCAAAAGAAGTTACAACAACAAACTAGTCGATTGTTGGATAAGTATGAAACTCGTAAATAGCTTAAATTATTCCCTTAAACTGCCTTAGGAAACGAACATCGTTTTCAGTAAACAAACGAAGATCGTTGATCTGGTATTTAAGCATTGTTATACGTTCAATTCCCATACCAAAAGCAAAACCAGAATACTCTTCTGGGTCAATATTAGCACTTTTTAGAACGTTGGGATCAACCATTCCTGATCCTCCAATCTCTACCCAACCTGTCTTCTTACAGATATTGCATCCATCTCCATGACAAATGAAACAAGAGATGTCAACCTCCGCACTCGGTTCTGTAAATGGGAAATAGGAAGGACGGAAACGCATTTTGGTTTTTGGACCAAATAATTCTTTTACGAAATAAGCTAACGTTTCTTTAAGGTCAAGGAAAGATACATCCTTATCAATGTAAAGTCCTTCAACTTGATGGAATACACAGTGTGCTCTTGCAGAAATAGCCTCATTACGATAAACTCGACCAGGAGAAAGTGTACGAATAGGAGGTTTCTCATTTTCCATAACACGCACTTGCACAGAAGAAGTATGCGTTCTAAGCAGCATGTCAGGGTTTTTCTCAATAAAGAAAGTATCCTGCATTTCTCTAGCTGGATGATTCTCTGGGAAATTCAAAGCAGAGAAGTTGTGCCAATCATCTTCTATTTCTGGTCCTTCCGAAATATTAAATCCAATTCGTTCAAAAATTCGAACGATTTCGGCTAATGTTAACGAAAGAGGATGTCTAGTTCCTAATTCATGTGGATACGATGGTAAGGTTAAATCTACGGAATTAGTTGAAGCCTTTGATTTCTTTTGAACCAATCCAGAAGCTGCTGATTTCCATTTAGCTTCAGCTTTTTGTGCTAATTCATTAAGAGCAGCCCCCATCTCACGTTTCTGCTCATTAGGTACTTCTTTTAATCTACCAAAAAGAGCTCTTACTTCACTTTGCTTTCCGTTAAATCTACGTTTAAACTCCTCTAAACGATCTTGACTATCGATTGCAAATTCTTCGATTTCCTGTAATTTTTCCTTAATCGCATCTATCATGCCGCAAAGATATTTAAAAGACGTTAATTACGAATCGTTAAAGGCAATTTTCCTT
>JAHDFW010000221.1 GCA_020627945.1 Cytophagales bacterium | reverse complement strand
GACTTGCGTATATGTGCATACAAAATGCAGCGCATAAAAAAAGCCCTAACTATTGAGGTCAGGACTTATGAATGTTTTTGGAAAGAATGAGTTAAATTATTCGTTCTTTTTTCGCCAAAGAGATGGCTTCTAATTTGTTGTGGACCTGTAGTTTTCTATAAGTGTTTTCAACATGTTTTCTTACCGTTCCGACGCTTATGAATAGGTTGTCAGCAATCCCTTGATAGTTGATACCTGTACTAAGTTGTTCAAGAACTTCTATTTCTCGTTTGGTTAAATCGTAATCTTTAGCTTCAGTAGCTTGTTCAGCTAAAGGATTTCGAAGGAGCTTGAGTGCTTTAAGTGCAATGGAAGGGGTCATTGGTGCGCCACCCTCCAAAATTTCTAGGATTCCATCATGAATGGTTTTTGCATTTTCATCTTTCAATAAGTATCCATTAGCACCTGCTTTGATGGCGTTAAAAATATTGTCCTCATCATCGAATACAGTTAGCATGATGATTTTGATATGAGGATATTTACTTTTGATTTTTTCGGTTGCTTCAATGCCATTCATTTCGGGCATTTGAATATCCATGAGTATCACATCAATATTGTGATCTTCATCAAGTTTCTGTAGCAGTTCAGCTCCATTTCTTCCAAGGAACTTGTAGTTAAGGTCATCGAAAAATGAAAGCTTTTCTTCAATAGATTTTGCTAAAAAATGATTGTCTTCGGCTACTGCTATTTTTATCATGACTTTTCGAGTTTAAGATTTTATACAAAACTATATGAGATTGATCTTAAATGGAATACGCATCTTTCCGTATTTATGTGAAATACACCCTTACGGTTGATCCTTCACCAATTTTGGAGGTTATTTCAGTTTTATAACCTAGTTCTTTCATGCGTTGTTCCATATTGGACAACCCGTTTCCTTCCTCAATTTTATTTCTATCAAAGCCTTTTCCATTGTCAATAACAGATGTTCCTATTGAATCTAACGTTAGTTCAATAGTAGTACAGTCCGAATACTTAATGGCGTTATTTAGGGCCTCTTGAACAACCCTGAAAATGTTAATAGCTTCATTTGAATTGAAGATCTTTTGGTTGTCTTTAGTGAAGTTCGTTTTAAAATTAATATGAGGACAAAATCTCTGTGCTTGCTGAATGAATTGTGAAAGCTTGGCAAAGAGCTCTTCGGTATCTACTTCTTCGTTTTTGATAGCCCAGATGGTGTCTCGGAGTTGACCTAGCGTGTCTTTGGTAAATGTAGCGAGTTGATCAAGCCTTTCTTGTTTTTGATCTTCTGTTTTTACGTACGAAATGTTATCCAAGGAGGAAATAACAAAGGTCAGTTGAGAACCAATATTATCATGGAGATCTCTAGAAATTCTAAGTTTTTCGCTTTGCATTTTGTTTACTGCTTCAGCCTTTTCCAGAGCTACTTGTTGTTCCAGTTTAGTTTGTTTATTCTTCTGATAGTTGTAAACGAAAGCACCACCGATTATTAGTAAGAGTAGTAGAGAACTTGCTAGCAGCAACTGCGAATTTCGTTGTTTAACTCTTGCCTCTTGAACCGTAATTTCGACCTGCTGCTCCGCTAACTGTTTGTCCTTCTTCTCGGTTTGGAACTGGATTTCGAGAGTTTCTATGGTTTTATTTTTTTCAATATTTAGAATCGAATCATTAAGTGTGTGATATTGATTTTTGTAATTAAGAGCTTTTTTAAAATCTCCGATTTGTTCATAAAACCTGGATGATATTTCTGCATATTGTGCTTGACGGACAATACTAGGATTATCCCTTAATCGAGCATTTGCAGCTTCTAAATATTTTATAGCGGAATGTTTATTAGGTCTAGCTTGTCCATTTTCAACAATAAAGTCAGCAAGATTCATAAACCCAATTGCAATGCCGTCGTTACTTTCCATCTCTTTATACAATTCAATTGATTTCAAAGTAAGGGAATTAGCTTTATTCAAACTGCCCTTTTTGGAGTAAAGTGTTGCTAGGTTTCCGTATGTATTTGCGAGATTTTTCTTGTCTAGAACTTCACCCAGAATAGTCAGAATTTTATTGAGTTTGAAAATGGAGGAGTCTATTTCGCCAAGAGTTCTGTGAATTCCAGCCTCGCCGTTAAGACTGGTATAAACGGTTTGAATACTACCGGCTTCTGTTCCATGTTTGATTGCTTTACGATAGGTTTCCTTAGCGAGATCGTATTTTTCTAGCATACCATAGGTAGTAGCTAAGTTTTCGTATACTGTGCTGAATTTAGCTTGAAGATCGTTTTCTTCAATAATTCTTACTGCTTGAAGAATATAGTCAAGACCTTTGTCGAGTTCACCAAGTTCTCGATAACAAACTCCTATTTTGCTTAAGCTCCCAAGTTGATTTTCAGGTTTACCTACTTTTTTTCGAATTTCGTAAGCATAGAGATTACGTTCAAGTCCTTTTTTATACTCGGATTGATTCATGTAAAGAATTCCTAAATCACTGCTGGCACCTGCCATTAAGAGGGAATCGTTGAGCTGGGTAGCAAGTTCAAGAGCTTCTTTACCATACTTTTCTGAATTTTCAACGTCTGAGAAACTTAGGTAATAGCATAAATCAGAGAGGAGTCGAATTTTATCTTTTCCTTCTTTGGTAGGTAAAACAGAAACGAGGCTGTCTATGTTTTGAGCATGGATTGAATTTTGAACTAGAATTAATGTAGCAAATATGCTTAATAGAAGTAGAGCAATATTATTCTTAGAGGTCATGAAGATAAGTTAGGTTGTTTAAGGCTTATCAAAGATAATAAAGAATTGGGAAAAGTTTGAGTTTGTATTGTTCGACCGGTTACGGTTGGTAATATGGGTAAGACTCAAACCAAGTAGAGGAATAGTTACTTCGCTTATAACCCAACCCGTTCTCGATACAGCGCTGACGATGCTACCGCATATCAGCGCCACTTAAACTGACATTTTTAGTTTTTAAATTTCTTTTTAGCCTCCGCTGGAGATTGAATACAACTTGTTGCTCTTATTGCACTAGGATTAAAAAATGATTCGTGTTTTATTTAGGAAGATCGCTAAAATAAAAATCAGAATAAAGGTAATCAAGGAGTATCTTGCAATCAACATTCTTTTGAGACACTTCTTTATTTCATTGCGATAATTTAAGTCTTCTACATGATCTAAAAGTGTCTTTACACGAGAATAAGGGAACCCCATTCTAAACTCATTTACGTATGTTTTGGAGTATTTTCTTACGATGCGACCGCTTTGAGCAAGGTTAATAAACCATACCCAAGAAAAGAAACTAATAAACGACATAATAAGAATGGGATTCATACTCTCTATTGTACGAATTTTAAGCAATATTGTTTCGTGTTATTGCTTTGATAATACCTTGTTTCGCATAAAAAACAATGGGTCGAAGAAACCAAACTCCGACCCATCTATTAGATAACCTAATTAAACTTAACACATATTTAATTAGTTTTATTTGGCACGCTCACCAGAGCGATCCTTTCTTACATTTTCCAAGGCTTTTGAAGGCTCTGGAACATAGTGACCTTTACCTCCTGCACGGTCATCATTCCAAGTGTCAGGAATTCGATCGCTTTCTGTTAGTTCATGCCAAGTCTCATGTTGTGTACCATCGTCTTTTTTAACCATAGTGATACATTCTTCTACTGGACAAACTAATGAACATAGATTACATCCTACGCAATTTTCTTCAATCACATGTGGCTTTCTATTACCATTGGTGTCATCTATTGCAATAGCTTGGTGTGCTCCATCATCACAAGCGATATAACAAAGGTCACATCCAATACATTTATCATGATTGATTTCGGCCTTAACGTCATGTTTTAGGTTCAGGTGCTTCCACTCTGTCACGTTTGGCAAAGCTTTACCTGCAAAATCATATATAGTTGTATAGCCTTTGTCGGTCATGAATTGTTTCAACCCTGCTTCCATCTCACGTACGATTCCAAAACCATAGTGCATTACTGCTGTACAAACTTGAACAGAAGTAGCACCTAAGAGGATATATTCTACAACATCTCTCCATGTTTCGATTCCTCCAATACCACTAATTGGAGTACCTGCAATTTGAGGGTGTTGAGCAAGTTCTTTAAGCATGTGCAAAGCTATCGGCTTTACAGCAGGTCCACAGTATCCACCATTGGTTCCTTTACCATCAACTACTGGATATGGGGCATATGAATCAAGGTCCAAACCTACAATACTTTTAACGGTGTTGATCAATGAAATCGCATCAGTTTTTGCCTCAACAGCGGCCATTCCAGGATCCGTAATGTGTGTAATGTTTGGCGAAAGCTTAGTAATTACTGGAATATTTGCAGCATCCATTACCCATTCTACAATGGTCTTAAGAGCTTTCGGATCTTGACCTACAGCTGATCCCATTCCACGTTCACACATTCCGTGAGGACATCCAAAGTTCAATTCAATTCCAGCCGCACCAGCATCCTCAACCATTTTGATAATGTCATTCCATTCCTGACGAGTATCTACCATCAAGGAAGCAATTGTAGCATGATTTGGGAAGCGTTTGGTAACTTCTCTCATTTCGCGCAAATTGTCTTCTAATGGGCGGTCGCTAATTAGCTCAATGTTGCTAAACCCAGCCATTCTTGTATTACGGTAGTTGGTAGAACCATAACGACTCGATACGTTAATGGTAGGCATTCCTAATGTTTTCCAAACAGCACCTCCCCAACCAGCATCATATGCCTTCATGATTTGGTAACCAGAGTTTGTTGGTGGTGCAGAAGCAAGCCAAAAAGGATTCGGGGCTTTAATTCCTGCAAAGTCTATCGATAAATCTATCATAATGTTTTTCAGTTCTTAATGTTTTGATTCTTGATTTCTTTCTGCTGATTCTTCAATATCTCAGTATTGAGCAACACAAATAACTCTTTATTCATATTGCTGGAAGCAGTGAAGAATTTGAATTGTTTTGTATCCATAATAATTGAATCAGTTTAAAATTCGAAATCTACTTATTTAAATATTCGTGAATTCCTTGAGCGGCAACTTTACCGTCATAAGCACCATT
>JAHDFW010000026.1:16594-29639 GCA_020627945.1 Cytophagales bacterium | reverse complement strand
TTTTCATTTATTCAGCAACCTTTTCTCCTTTAATTTTTCTTTTCCAAAACCATACAAAAACTGGAAAAAGATATCGTTTAATTCGAAAGGTAGTAACTGTTTTACGAAGGTGATACGGAAGAGCCTTACTCATTTTCCCCGCTCTCAAATGACAAAAGGCTTGAAACCTTGAACCATCCTCGACTATTTTCTTTTTCGAGAAAACCTTCGAAAAAAATTCTAGTCCAATTTTAGTCTTATCATCTATAAAATTCCAATCCATAGTATATGAACTAAGACCTGCAATACCATACACGGTAATAAACCTGTCTACATGGATCTTTTGGTAATCATTATTTGTGAACAACACTATGTTTAAATGCCAATCTCCCCAAACCTTGTAATCTAAATTGTAAGGATACTTCACAAGCAACTCCGTTTGATAAAATATAGATTGATGGCAGGCATTTTTAACCCATATATTTTTCTCATCCAATTCTACTTTCCAATCTTCTCGCTCATCTCCAGAACCTTCTCCTTTATATACCTGTCCATAAATAACATGAGGTTCATTATGTTGCTGAATATGACTATGCATATCCTCAAACACCTTATTATCTACTAAATAATCATCAGCACCAAGGCATAGTGCGTATTTTCCTTCAGCTCTTGCGGCAGCTTTGTTTAGAGCATCATAAATTCCATGATCTGGTGCAACCTCTAGTTTTATACGAGGGTCATTCAAATCAGTTATAATCTTATGCGTATCATCTGTGGACCCACCATCCTGAATAACAATTTCAAACTCAGCAAAAGACTGCTGAAGAACAGATTCTAAAGTTTTAGTAAGAGTTTCACTAGCATTAAAGGTTGCTATTACAACAGTGAAAAATGGTTGAGACATCAGATTATAATTGATAATAAATACTGCCGCAAATATAAGCTTTAGTAGAAATAAACCCGATATTAATTATTTATCCTTCGGTATGTTTAAATTAATTACCTCTAAACATCTAGATAGACGTAGATCTGGTGAAGGTATAGCCACGATCTCCGATTGAAGAGTCTTTTCCAAGTTTTCGAAAACAGCATAATCAACTTTGCTTTTGACTCCTGTGTCCACCTTAATTTTAACTTTTGGCTCAAGATTGGAAATTAGCAATAATACGCCCATTCGATTAGGCTCTTCATACACCTTAAGATCCAAAAATTGCTTTTCTACCATATCCCAAAGCAGTGATACTTTTGTGGTCTCAGATACCATTTTTGCTTTAAGTTTATCATTTCTGGAGGCTAGGATAAAAGCACCAATCATCACCAACACTTGCAATCCAATTACCCATAATATCATTTCAACAGAAGGTTTAAGGTTCGTTAAAATAAAATACAATACCACCAAAACTAAATATCCGATCGAAACTAAAGCCGTAAACATCCAAGGAACTTGTTTGTATGTTCCTAAGGATCCTATAAGAGCAGGGTAGACCCGTAGACCGTGCTTTTCTTGAATTTGGTTTATTAATTGCTCGTTTTTGGGAGAAATCATGGCTAAATATTATTGGGTAAGAGCTCTTTCAATTGCTTTTTCTAGGTTCTTAAAAGTAGTATATCCATTGCTCAAAAGGTAAACCTGATCACCTCGTTTAAGCAAGACTGAAGGAAATCCTCTAACACCAATTGAAGACACGTATTTGAACTCCTGATATAAATCAACCTTAGAACTTGGATCATTAAATAGCCTTTCAAACTCACCCGTTTCCAACCCTAATTCATTTAGAATTTCGACATACGTATTTAATTCATTCGTAGCCTTATTCTTCTCGTAAAAAGCATGCTGCACCTTTTTGAAGAACGTAAGTTCAACATCAGGGTAAAGTCTTCGAACAATAAATACAGCCCTACATGCGGGCTCTGTATTATAAACAAATTGCTTATTTTCCAGAATAGCATAATTAAATGGTTGACCTGTTTGTTTATTTACATGTTCCCAATGACCTTTAAGAAAACCTGCTAAATCATTCATGGTCTCTGTTCCATCAGGTCTTAAACCTCCCATAAGGAGCTTAAATTCACCATTACTGTTATCGGCATAACTTTTAAGAAGTGTAACTTCTTCACTAAAACCATAACACCAAGAACACATTGGATCGCCAACGTATATAATAGTGTCCGAATTGGTTAAACCATTTGACATAGCATTACTTTTTTTAGTTGATTTTGTAGAAGATTGTGAATACAATAGGAAAGAAGAAAAAACCATCAGTAAACATATTCCAAACTTAATCAACTTTCCAGAAATGTCACTTTTCATAATTCTTATTCTTTAAACCCTAACGCCAATTATTGCCATATCATCCATTTGAGGGCGTTCTCCTTGTTCAATCCATCTAGACATTAATTCCGTTAGATGCATATTTTGCTGCTGCGTAGGATGCTTATAAATATTTAGCAACTCTTTTTTAAACGGCTGCAGCATGAACTTACGATTCTTAGGGCCACCAAATTGATCTACATATCCATCACTAAACATATAAAGCATATCTCCCGTATTAATCTTCAATTTAACGGAAGTATATTTCAAATCACTATCTATGGCGTATTTTCCGATAGGTTGTGTATCTCCTTTAACCTCAAACAGCTGCGTATTCTCATCGTCTTCATGTTTCGAAATTGCAGAGAAAAACTGTAGAGAATCTGTATAATGATCCGGTTTATTGGTTAGAATGTACAATGAATGATATGCTCCAGAGAATGTTAATTCATTTGTCGACTTATTAAGAATGCAAAAACCAATGTCCATTCCATCATATATCTTTTCATCATCAATCGAATCTGCTATTGACATGAGTAATCTTCGTCTTAACTCACCAAGGACTTTGTCTGGCTCATAAATTCCATCATTCTTAACGATCTCATTGAGCAGGGAACTCCCCAGCATGCTCATAAGTGCACCTGGAACACCATGTCCCGTACAATCTGCCAAGCTAAATGCTACTAAATCTGTATCTTCAATATTATGAACCCAATAAAAGTCACCCGAAACAATATCCTTCGGTTGATATAATATAAAACTATCAGCAAGAGATTCTTTGAAATAATCTGAACTGGGTAGGATAGCAGTTTGAATATTTTTAGCATAATTAATACTATCAACCATTTTAATGTTATGCTTTTCCAGTGCTAATTTTTGGTGCGTGATAATTTTATTAGAAGCGTTCTTATCTCTGTATCGTAAGTATACAACTACTGCCACAACAGCAACTAAAAGAATACCAACTATTAAACCAATTCCAATAACATTCTTTTGACTTAATTCAGTACGTTGTTTAAGCAATTCCAAATCTTGCTTCGCAATTTGGGCCTCGTTTTGTTCGGTTTCATATTTCACCTCCAGCTCATGTACACGTTCTTGTAAATCCAAATCTTTTAAGGAATCTTCTAAGGTTTTATATTCTTCGTAATACTCCAAAGCTTTTTCAAAATCCCCCTGTTTTCTATAAAGTTCTACGCCAATTTTATTTGCATAAACGAGCCAATCCAATGCTTCTATTTTAGTAAAAATATCATGAGACCATTTAAAATTATCCACAGCTTCAGTTGGTCGTCCCATTGCATCAAAAACTTCTGCTATTCCTAAATAGGTTACAGCCAACTCTTCCTTACTATCAAGTTTTTGAAAAATAGCAAGCGCATGTTGATAATGAGCATAAGCACTATCTTGATACGACTCTTTATCCAGATCATGAAATGTCCCTGCAATATTATTGTGTGTAATACCTAAATACATGTCATTCCCAACTTTCTTAAATGCTTCCAGGCACCTAAAGTACGTTTCTAGCGTTTGCTCTCTCTTATTTTGAGAGTCATAAATAGCAGCTAAATTACTCTCTGCTTGGGCCACCATCGTATAATCTTCAAATTCAGAGTATAAACTTGCTGCTTTCAAATAATATTTTTCAGCCAAATCAAACTTCTGAAGCTCATAATAAATACCTCCAACGCAGGTAGTAGAGTAGGCCATGGACTTTTTGCTTTCACGAGCTTCGTCAATTGCTATAGATTCTAAATATGCTTCTATGGCTTTACCCCGTTCTCCTTTCTGCCATTGGTAATAGCCTATGATGGAAAGTGCCTTACTTTTAAACTTAAGTAATCCTAGCTGGCTGGAATTGATATATGCCTCATTTGCTAGCACAAGTCCACTATCTGCGCTAACCCCTTCGGAAAGAGCCTGCTTAATGGTATTTTTGATACTAGTAGAATCTAGAGCCATTATAGGATTTACCATACCTATGGTTAACCACAGTATAACACAAAGCAGTCCACTTTTCTTAACTTTCATATATTTTTAACTTCACTGATATACTGATTGTAATTTTAACCGAAAGGTACTACATTGAGGATTCAATTAAATTAATTTTATCATGTTACACAAATTATTAATTGTTTTTGCTGTATGCACTTTAAGTATTTGTACAATGAACGCACAAGCTTCAAACTCTAGCAATGGAGGGCCAAGCAATGGTGTAATTGTAAGCTACAATAGTGCAACTGGGAATGGTGTTATTATGGATGACACTGGACGACCTGTAGGTTTTACGGTGGAAAATAGAAACCTTAGTCTTGAAATTGGTCAGGACGTAGTTTTTATTACTATCAATAAGAAGGATGGAAGCAAGAAGATCATTTTTGCTGGAAAACCATCTGTAAATACTAATTCTCAAATCGGACTTTAATTAGTACGATACACAGCCTAAAAAGAGTTATGCTCCATGAGCATAACTCTTTTAGTTTTTTAGGACATTTCATCTTCAGCGAAGATCAAACGCTCTAAGAATTAACAAGCCTTCTCTTTTACTTAAAAAGGATGGTTTCAACTCTAAATGTTTAAGTAACTGCTCTGTTTCTCCTAAAACTTCCTGATCTGGAAACCCATTCTCTCTCATATAATGGCAATACTTCATAATCATAAATGCATTGAACCATTGGTAAAACCGTTTTTCAAAAGCTTTCAGATCGGATGTACTTTGCTTAATGGATTCGATTCTTTCTAATCCTCCTGCATCAATCAGAAATGCTCGAATTTCCTTTGGCAATGCTTCAAGTGTTACTTTTAGATCTTTTTCAAACAAGTCTGCAACTATATTCACTAGTTCTTTAAGCTGAACAAATGAATCAAAATTATACGTAGTATAAACTGCTTCGTTCTTAATATGTTGCTCGGCAATGTCTTTTCCTGTACCAAATGGAACACGATCCGAACTTCTTGGTGAGGGGATAGTTTTTGTAGATTTCAACTCAGTAAAGTTTCCAAGCGGAATGATTTTGTGCAAAAAATAGAAATCTTCACCTGCTTGTCTTTTTGGCATTCCCCCTTGACTTGCATAAACTTCGGCCCGAACTGCCATACTGGAACCCACTGTTTGATATGCATGCGGATGTCCTGCCCATTTCTGAGCATTTATAAAATACCTTAAATGTAACTCGTAGTTAATAATCTCATCTTGATTTTCCTGTTCCAAAGGGTGTTCAAAATGAATACTACAACCTGGCGTATTAGAGTGTATTTTGAAATGACGTTCAATTTCTTCAAGATAATTAGATTCTACTAAACTATCTGCATCCAAACAAACGATAATGCCTTCCTGTGTTTTCCCAATACTTAAAAACCGACGATAAGCTTCGTCCATACCCGTTTTACGTGCTAATCCAACTCCTGCGTGTTTAGCAGGCATACCTTGCTCATCTAAAATCCAGATCTGTAACCACTCAGGTTTATTAGATTTAGACCACTTAGTAATTTGATCTATAACTATCTGGTTTTGCTTTACAACTTGGTCTGATGCTAATTCAGAAGCATTAATCACAATGATTAATTCCACAAAACCCGAAGGAGAATTTGAAGCCAAGGAATCTAATGTAGGAGTTATATCTGGCTCGTTGTAGCATGGAATAACAATGATTAAATCTACATTTTGATGAATTGGAGTCTCAATTAATGCATGATCATAAACTGCAGATCGTTCAAGATATTTGGATTTAGCCATGTGATTCGTCAAGTGTTAACGTAAATGTGGACAAATTTAGTGAAAAACGATTAACAACATTCTTTTGCTTCAGGTCACTTTTTTATAACACAATTGTAGTTCGCTAACAACCTTAGATTTATATTCGCAACATGGAAATCATAAGTGTATTTGATATCTTCAAAATAGGAGTAGGACCATCTAGTTCGCATACGATGGGTCCATGGGTTGCAGCTCGTAAGTTTCTTGCTGCATGTGATCTAAATGCGATAGAAAGTATTACCGTTGACTTGTTCGGTTCTTTATCAAAAACAGGAAAAGGTCATGGGACCGATATTGCTGTTATTATTGGTTTAAGTGATTTTGATCCTAAAACATTTCCCACACAAGATCTTGAACCACTTATAGATAAGGTTAATGATTCGAAACTACTAATGATTTCTGATACCAAATCAATTCCATTTGATCCTGAAACAGATATCGTTTTTAACAACTATAAACTTCCATTTCATACCAATGGAATTACATTCACTGCAACGCTTTCCGACAAGTCAACATTTACACAAACTTATTACTCCATTGGAGGTGGTTTTGTGGTAATGGAAAATCAGAAAGAGGATGACCAGCAATATAAACCAATTCCATATCCAATTAAAACTGAAGAAGACTTAGTAAAATGGGTTAAAAGTACTCAAAAATCCATTTCAGAGGTGGTAATGATAAACGAACAGGCCAACCTGCCGGAAGAGCAAATTAACCATGGATTATTAGAAATTTGGCAAGTAATGTTCGAATGCATCTATCGAGGTGCACATAAAAAAGGAATCCTTCCTGGTGGACTTAACGTTCGTAGAAGAGCGGCAGATATGAATGAAAATCTGATTGCCGATGGTAAGTACAATTCTCCCGAAGAATGGATGAATTTGGTTAAGCAGAGCGATCAATCGTTTAATAATGTTACTAAATGGGTTAGTTGTTTTGCTCTGGCCGTTAATGAAGAAAACGCATCGTTCGGAAGGGTAGTAACTGCGCCAACCAACGGGGCTGCAGGTGTAATTCCTGCCGTACTCATGTACTATTTATGTTTTTCAAATGTTCAAGATCAGGAACAGGAAATAATAAAGTTTCTGTTGACAGCGAGTGAAATTGGATCTATTTTCAAAAAAGGATCAACCATTTCCGCAGCAATGGGAGGATGTCAGGCTGAAATAGGAGTTTCATCCGCAATGGCTGCGGCGGCACTTACTGAATGCCTTGGAGGAAGTAGTGGACAAGTTATAATGGCTGCAGAAATAGCCATGGAACACCATTTAGGGCTTACTTGCGACCCAATTGGGGGATTGGTACAAATTCCATGCATTGAACGAAATACTATGGGTGCTATGAAAGCCATTACTGCCACTCAAATAGCACTTGCCAGTGACCCAGCTAATGCTAAAGTAACCTTGGACAGCGTTGTTAAAACCATGTTCGATACTGCAATTGACATGAATGAGAAGTATAAAGAAACTTCTGATGGAGGGTTGGCAATCAACGTTTCCGTGAAAGTTCCAGAGTGTTAGATACTTATTAAATACTTTTTTCTTTAGGTTTCCGAATCATTTGCGCTACCTTTGCGCTTGAATTTTGGTTTCTGAAGAATGTTCAGGATTAAAAGGGAATTTGGTGATTCAAGTAAATTGAAAAGTCCAAAGCTGTTCCCGCAACTGTAAGTATTGATTTAACACTTTAGTTAATCAACTGTAACTTCCTCTGCCACTGTTTATTTATAAACGGGAAGGCGTTACAATATACGAGCCAGGAGACCTGCCAAAGTTTAACAACAAGTCAACCGCTTTCGGGATAAAAGTGTAGACGGATATGGTAAGGTATTGTAGCATATATAATTCGGTTCGATGTTTATCAACATTGATGCTAGTCTTTTGGATAGGAAGTTCCTATGGCCAATTAGATACGAGCAAAGCAACTCTGATTCATTTTGTTGAAGCCAAATCCTTTAGGGCTAAAATTATTGAATCTAATTCTACGTATTCAATTGATTCGTCTTCATTATTTCGACATTTAGGTGGCGCTATCTCCGATGTTTTACAACGTAATACACCAATTGCGCTACGATCATATGGTCCTGGAAATTTAAGTACAACATCTGTTAGAGGCGGAACAGCTCAACAAACCTCGGTTCTTTGGAATGGGTTCAATATTCAGAATCCAATGCTCGGTCAAAATGATCTTTCAACGTTACCAGTTGGTATTATTGATGATTTGACTTTTGCAGCAGGAGGAAATGCTGCTCTCAATGGGAATGCTACTCAAGCAGGAATGATAGGAATTAACAATGTTAAACCTGCCTCAAATGCTACTAGTATATTAATTTCAAATGAGGTTGGAAGTTTTGGCAAACTGTCTAATCTAGCTAGACTTAAAACTGCGGGAAAATCAATAGGTATCGACATATCTGCGTATAGGCAATCTGCTCAAAACAATTTCCTTTATTTAAATCCATTTGCTGGCAACGAAAATACTCGGTCTATTCAAAGTAATTCGGATTATTTACAGTACGGGGGTCTTGCCCAATTATATGGTAAAATCGGCAAATACAATGAATTCAATGTCAGAGTGTGGATCCAAGATAACGAGCGAGGAACTGGAAAACC
Source organism: Cytophagales bacterium (assembly GCA_020627945.1). Lineage (GTDB taxonomy): Bacteria > Bacteroidota > Bacteroidia > Cytophagales > JAHDFW01 > JAHDFW01. The sequence continues at coordinate 20,980 of JAHDFW010000026.1, read as the reverse complement.
ATTAGCCCTTGATAGGAGTACAGCTCGACTTCACAACAAGTTCTTAAGAACTAGCGCGGAATTTAAAAGGTATCACCGCAATTCTACTACGAAAATTGCCAGTGCATTCTTTAATGAACATTTGAACTACAATAATTCATTATCTGACCTAGTTTCTAACTCTCAATTTTATACCAGTTTGGTTACCATTGAAAATGAAAGAAAGTTAAATGATCTGATCAGGATGAATGTAGGTGTTCTCCAAACACTAGAGTCAGTAAATAACGATTCATATACGTTGGGAACTACACGTTTGAGATTTGCTCCTTATTTATTGTTATTGAGAAACAGTAAGAACCAAAAACTGATAAGTAAATTTGGTTTAAGGAAGGAATGGAACCACCAATTGATTAACGCTCCATTTACAGGTCATCTTGGTCTTATATATAATCTAAGCGACTTTGTTCAGGTGGAGTCTAATTATTCCAGAAACTATCGTTTACCAACGCTAAACGATCTCTATTATCAACCAGGAGGAAATACAGAAATCCTACCTGAAAACGGGTGGAACATTGATGCCGCTGCTAAATGGACTCGAAAATTATTCGAAGCCAAAGTGACTTATTTCCGTAATGAATATTACAACCGAATCGTTTGGCAACCTTCAACTAATGGTTATTGGACCGCTGGAAATACTTATAGCAAAGGTCACGGAATTGAGTTCTCGGCTCGTATAAAATCAAATCCAACAAGGAATCATATGGCTGCTGGGTGGATCGGCACATTGCAAAAATCAGAGGACGCCAATGGCCTAAATGTACTGTATGTTCCAAACTCAATGGGTAATATCTTTTTGGAAGTTAATAAACCAAAATGGAATCTTAAGATCAACAATCAATATATGGGCAAAAGAACACTGTGGGGAAGTAATGTAGCTGGAGGAGAGCTTGCTTCATTCAATTTAGTAGACATAATGTTCAATTACACATTGAAACTTCAAAAACATTCGAATATCACTTTGGGATCGCTTGGCCTAAAAGTCTTAAACGTTTTAAACAAAAATTATCAAATGGATATCTCATATCCAATGCCTGGTAGAAACTACTCGGTGCAACTAAACATTTTATTAAATAGAAAACGAAAAACTCAATAATAAACAAATCATGAAAAAACTTCGACTTTCATTTTTAACGGCTGCATTAGGTGTGGTAGCTTGTTTCTCTTCAAACGTACAAGCTCAAACCGTGCTAGATTTTGAAGAATTAACAATCGCAGATTCTAATTTTTACATCGGTGCTGACTTGGCAGGAAGCTTTATGTCTGGTGACGTAACATTCCTTTGTTCTTACGACACTTCATGGAATGGGTGGTCTGACGGATTCTGTTACACTAATAGAATGGACGTTACAACGGGTACATGGTCAGATCCATATAGCTCATGGGCTGGAGCTGGTTTTGGGGGAAGTGGAAACTACCTAACAGCGCTTGCAAATACGTATTACACAACTAATTTTACAGTAACAGATTCCGTACATTTGGCTGGTTTCTACGTTACAAACAATACTTATGCTGGACTATCTATGACCAACGGAGATGGTATTGCTAAGAAATTTGGAGATTCAGTTAACGTTGCTGGAGAACCTGACGGTACCAATGGTGAAGATTGGTTCTTGCTTACCGTTTACGGATACCTAAATGGAGTAATGACCGATTCTGCAACAATTTACCTTGCAGACTACCGCTTCCATAACGACGAATTAGATTATATTCTAAAAGACTGGACATGGCTAGATCTTAAAGGGCTAGGATATGTTGATAGCTTAACTTTTCTTACAACATCTTCAGATAACGGTGACTTCGGTATGAACACTCCATCATATTTCTGTATGGACAACCTTACCATGCTTGACGCAAACACTAAAACTAATCTGGATACAGTAATTTGTCGTGAAGACACTATAATGATTGCAGGTTCAAGTGTAAATACGCCTGGTGTATGGTTTGATTCTGTAGCAGTTGATAGTATTGTATCGCATACAGTGGCATATTATGCATTCGAAGATTACAAAATTGATTTACCAGAATCTATTTGTAATGATACGGCAGTTGCATTGGCTTCTTCATTCGCAGGTACTTTTAGTGGAACAGGAGTGGAAGGAGATACGTTGTTTAATGCAGCAAGCTTAAGCATTGGCCTTAAAACAGTTACATTCGACTATACCAACTCATTTGGTTGTGCTGAGCAAGCTACCGCTTCAGTTGAGGTGTTAGAATGTGGAGGAACTAATATTGGAATGGAAGAAGGTTTGAGTATTACGCCAAAGGTATATCCAACCATTTCTACAAGCATTTTAAACATTGAATTATCAGAAGCTATTAACTTTGTATATGAAGTTAGAAACCTTCAAGGATTAACTGTTAAGGAAGGAATGGGTAATTCAAATGTTCAATTGAACTTGAATGACCTGTCCAATGGAATATATATTGTAAATGTTCGTACAAATGCTAATTTCGGAACATATACAGCTAAAATCATCAAAAAGTAAGCTTGAAAAGACTAGTTAAATATTCATTGAAAGATTGCGAAGCGAAGGTTAAACTTCTCTTCGCGGTCTTTTTATTTTGCTCTTCGTTGGTACATGCACAATATGCACCTGGTGTTGGTGAGGAGGGAAGCACTGCTATTCATAAAGATAGCTCCATATTCATAGGTTGGGCCTCGTCATGTATTGTTGAACGCGGTTGGCAACAGATTTCAGATACATCGTTGGGCAAAGCTACTTCTGGTGAACCTGAAATGGCTGTTGGAAAAGCAAATGGATTGTCGGTGGTAAGTCTAGGCGATGGAGGTTCTGCTACTTTAACTTTTGCTCTTCCTATCGGCAATGGAGAGGGCTTTGACTTTGTTGTTTTTGAAAATTCATTTGACGGTCTGTTTCTTGAATTAGCCTTCGTAGAGGTAAGTTCGGACGGGGAAAACTTTGTACGTTTTGAATCAAACTCACTTACAGATGCCTCTAGTCAAAAACACGACACACTTGACCCTACACTTATTAACAATCTTGCGGGTAAATACAAATCTCAATATGGAACTCCTTTTGATTTAGAAGAATTAAAAGATCATCCTGACTTAGATGTAGGAATCATTACCCATGTTCGCATTATAGACGTTGTGGGGAGTATTGATTCAACCTTTGCTAGTTATGATTCACAAGGTAGAATTATAAACGATCCGTTCCCAACGCCCTTCGCAACTGGGGGATTTGACCTCGATGGGGTAGGAATTATCTACAGTCCTCTTTATGATAACATCCAAGAAGATGTTACTCGATCTGAATTCAAGGTTTTTCCTAATCCAGTTCAACGTGGACAAGAAATCCGATTTGAGGGTAATGCCGAAATCTATAGTATCACTGGAGTACGAATGAGTTCTGCTTTTCAAAAATACAATACTGCAACTCTGGAAAGAGGGGTTTACATTGTGAAATCAGATAATCAGGTTAACAAACTAATCGTTCGATAAATGAGAATCAGAATCTTCAAAAATAGAGTTTACAGAAGCTTAACCATTTTAATGGTTTTGATTGCAAGTTATGGGTGTAAGGATAACACTCCCGAACCAGAACCAGTACCTTCGGGCAACTACGAATCAGCACACGTGTTAATTCTTAACGAGGGTAACTTTAACTGGGGAAATGCATCTATCACCATACATGACCTAGGTAATTCTGACACAGAACAAAGTGTATTCGAACAAGTAAATACCAGAAAACTAGGAGACGTTTTGCAATCCGCAACAACCATCGATACTACGACTTATTTAGTACTCAATAACTCTGGACGAATAGAAGTGGTTAGCAATCAATCTTATTTATCCATAGGAACGATAAGAGGTTTCAACTCACCACGTTTTATGCTACCGTCCTTTAATTCAACGGCTTTAGTAAGTGATTTATATAGTGATTACGTTATGTTGATTGACCTTTCTAATTATCAGAAATTAGATAGCATTTGGGTAGGAACAAATACGGAAGAAATGATTCTATTGGGTAATAATGCTTTTTTCACTTGTCCATCAACTAACTCACTTTTAAAAATTGACGCCCTGACCAACACCTTAACCGATAGTCTCAAAGTTAGAAAAGGAGGGAGAAGTATTACTTCCAATTCCAATGATGAAATTATTCTTTGGTGTTCAGGGTCGGAAAGTGACTCCTTAAAGCCATGCTTGTATCGAATTAACCCTCTTTCAATGCAAGTTTTAGACTCTTTGGTAATGAACGATTATGAAACGGGCTTTAATTCACGTGTTAAAGCGGTTGGTAATACTGACCAATTTCTTGTTTCTCACAATGGTATAAAGGAGTTCTATGGAGGTAGTTCGCTTGGCTCAATGTCGGATAGAAT
>JAHDFW010000026.1:0-16494 GCA_020627945.1 Cytophagales bacterium | reverse complement strand
CCTGATCCGCTGATTGAAAACGTTCATTACTATTATGAAAACGGCTTTATGGTACTTACCGACGTTTACCTAAAGGCTCGTGGTTATTGCTGTGGAAATGGTTGCAGACATTGTCCATACCCTTTGGATAAAAATGAAAATGACCTAAAATCATCTTGTAAGTAAAAGTGTACCTTTTAGTTGCTTAGTATTATCCAAATAATCTAAATAGGTGACTTTCCAATAATATATTCCATCGGACGCTCCTTGGCCTGTCCAATTAATATTTTCTTCATTGGACTTGTAAACGGGTTTTCCCCAACGATTATAAATTTCCGTTTCAACAGACATTATTCCAAAGATTTCCACAGGCGTGAGTACATCATTATACCCGTCTCCATTTGGGGTGAAAACATTAGGCATTTCAAATATGATAGGATCGTCTTTACAAAACCTAGTCACTTCAATATTAAAAGTGTCTGAAATTAATCCAAAACACTGATCATTTTTACTTACAACATACGTTGTATTTTCAACCTTGGGCAAAACGAATTTAAAAGGGTCATTCGGAACTTGCCATATTTGGTTAGGTGACCATTGATATACGTATGGACTTTTTAAAATAAATTCTCCAATCTCATAACGTTGTACATTATTAGCACGTTTTTTCAGGTCTACTTTCACATATTTTGCCAAATCATTGATATGAATGGTATCAGCAACGTTCTTTGACTTTACTATTTTTTCTATAAGATTCCATTCTAATCCATCTAATGAAATTGATACTTCGTAATCTTCGGCAAAAGAAGGTATATCGGCTCTCCAAACTGTAATTGCATAAAAAAGTTCAGTTTCTTGTCCCAAATCAATGGTGAAAGAAACGTCATCTAAACCATTAACTCTCCATTGTGTTGAGGTATCACTATCCAGCATAAGGGAAGCACTATTATCATTAACAGATGCAGTTATCGATTTATTCAACGCGGCATTATACTCTCCTAATGGAGGTAAATCAATTTCTGTAGAATCACGAGAGCAAAACTTCTGGTCTGGTATAACTCTTTCCGTAAAAGTTTTAATCCGAATAGAATTAGCAGCAAACGCTGATCCTGTAGCTGATGTGAAGCCCCAATAGACAAAATCACTTTTAAAAGAAGCTATTTCTCTAAAATCTACTGGATTATCCATTCTTAAATGTCCATCTACATGAACTTGAATATTGGGAATTTGAGGATCATACGATATTTTGACCGTGTGCCATTTACCATCTTCAACATCATCAACCCAACGAATAATATGGAAAGGCCCCGCAATTCTATCTACATGATTCATACGACCACCCTTAATAACTGCTACATGGTCATACTTAGGATCCTGCATAAAACTTGCATCATTGAAATAGGTATCAAATTCTACCCCTACAGATCTTCCAGGCATACCTCCGTAGCCAATAGACGCACCAGTATATCCCAGAACAGGACAAGTATCTACCATTACGAACACTATTCCATCTGCTCCCCAATCAGTGTAACCAAAATACATTTCGGTTTCAATTACAAATGCGCTATCTACATGGTGGGGTTTTGGAAACCAAATCGCACCCTTTTTATTTTTGCTATTGGGCACAAGTCGATATTGTCCGTTACCCTCATTTATAGCATCTCCATCTAATCGAAATTGAGCCTCAGCATTAATCAACGTTAAAAGAAGCAATAATGCAGTGCAGAATATATGATTACAGGTAACCCACATATCCACTATTATACACTTATTTTCTGTTTTTTGCAATAGTTTACAGATCCAAATCTAAAGAAAACTTGAATACTAGGTTATTATTAAAACTATCCAGACGATGGGGACCGTAACGATATAAAAAACCTGCTCCAATACCAACTTGACCAATCCAAGGTTTAAAAGCTAATAGATTTCTAAAGTACAATCCTGACTCGAAATATCCCTTTTCAATGCTTTGAACATTTTCTAACCCCGTATGTTTTTCAGGATTTCTCAACAGTCCAAATCCCATATTATGAAGTAGGATCGGTTCTGGCTTAAAGGTTTCATTATTCGTGTGTAGTTTGCCGAAATTGTGGTTTGCGTGCAGCGTAACAAATTCCTGAGCTAGAAACTCGTTATATCTCATAGTCATAAACGAGTTATTAATAATTGGTGTTCCCGGTCTATAACTTCCATGTAAATTGTACAGAAAAGAATAGGGCAGGTCTGTATTGGTCCATCCTGCCTGTAACGATACTGTAAAGTCTCCATAGACTACAAAATGGAATTTCTTCTCCGCTTTAAAGTTGAACTTTTGGTAAGGGATATTAAGTACATTACCGAATTCATAATTAACCCAAAATGTTGGGAATTTAGATCCTAATGATATGTATTTCTTATAAGCCTTTATAAACTTTTCTCGGGGTACAATGCGTGCCGTAAAAGCAACACGATCATATTCATATCTGGATAAACCTCCAAGTGGGGCAAAATCATATTCATACAACGGTTCAACAAAACCTCTTTGTCCCAAAACACTCAATTTTAACCACTTGAAATAATCTGTGCTTAATTCTCCTCCCACAAATCTGTTTCTATCCACAATCCCTAGACCAAACTTTCTGAATCCTTCGTTTCCAAAAAGCGTGTTGGAAAATGGCAATCTGTATTCTCCTGGTTCCGTTAGGTCATTTACTTGCTCAATCCGGAATTTAGTATTGGTTGTGCGATCTATATTTAGATCAATGTTAAAGCTATGTTTCCAAGATGTATCTTTAAATCCATAACCCGCATAGCCACCCACAGACCAAAACTCACTTATATCTTCGTTGGTTTCTATTCCCAAACCTGGCCTAAACCCTTCATAGGGATTGAAGTTTACCAGCTTATTCAGTCTTACATCCACCATTTTCAAAGGAAGCTTTCCATTAGCAACTTTATAAAGATCATCATAGAGCTGTTGACTTTTGGTGGTCTTCAAAAAACTCTCAAATAACTGCACAGTTTCATCATACTCATCATTGATCAATACGGAAGAATCTGGTTCTAACACATCAAGTCGTGGATGGTTGGGGTCCAGTAACTCTTGATTGTCAATAAGCACTGAATTAAACTGAACATTAGCATTGAGTTTAGTATAATGTTCAAATCTAGAGGTTGAAACCACAATAATATCATCTTGTTCACCTACGGTAATATCTGTTTCCAATTCACCCGGCATCCAAATCTCATTGTATAGTTTGGCATGATAGAAGACACTGATTTTGAGTCCCTTCACAGTACTTGCCATCATGTCACGCAATTGTTTGGTTTTTAAATCCAAAGTGATTTCTCCGTATAACAAGTAACCTCTCCGTTTTTTAGGCTTAAACTGCAGTACAATTTTGTCACCTAACGTATCCTGCTCGAAAACATAAAACCCAGGATTATAAAGAGGATTAAGGTACTTTGAACCAGCAATTATAATATGATCCTTATAGAACGTATAGGGTTCCAATTGGGGTAAAAAAACGCTCATTCTTGGTATTTGGATTCCTGCAGACTCTGATTCCAAACCAAATATTTTACACGTATATCTATTCTTGATTTGAGTTTGAGTGATATTTCGAGTTGCTAAAAAGTGAAATGTTTCCTTCTTAGATTTAATTAAACTCAATACTTGACGTACCTTTTTGATCTTATTAATCTTCCGCTGCATCTCCTCGTTGATATCGAGGGTAGTGACATTGATTTTTTCAAATTGAATGCTATCGTGAAGTTGCTTGTTAAATAGTCTAAGTGTAGCCCGATCTGGCAAAATTTTAGATACATCATCCTGAGCCATGGTCCAATAGCATCGAGTAACCATCAACAATAGTATTATTGCAAACTTCAAACTTCTATTTAGCGATGCGTTCTTCAAATCCTGATAAAATTAAGGATTTACTAGATTATTTATTAGGTTAAAAGTATGAAGGTTATCCTGATTCTTAAGCGCTTGTTTTATATTCTCTTTTTCTAAACCAGTCAAATGCCAACTAAGAGATGCTTTTTTAGTTCGAATATCATCTTCATTTCCGTCATAAACAATTTCTAAATACTCGACATTTTCTAACCATGCTTTACTCTTCGTAAGACTTTCGTCGTTGTATAAATCTTGAGTATCAAAGTACTTTTGATACGCTACGTCAAACGGATTAGTAATACTCTTAAAAAAGCTTCTTTCAGGCTCTTTAAACCTAAATTTCTTTGCATCTCGAATGGCTAAAAAAACCACGCCCTTGGTGTTTTTATTGATCCAATCATTGAAAAAGTAACTAAACCTTACCGCATCCTGAACCCCGTATGTATCTGATAGTCCAGCATCCGTTATCTTAATGGCAGGTTCGGTTGGCATTGTGATCACAGGACTCACAAACGGAAAGGAAGCACTCATTCTTAATGTATTTAGAAAAGTCGGTTCTGATTTGATTTGCTCTTTCAAATAAGAACGAAACTCAATTCCATTGGTATGTGTAGACTCAAGATTTGGTTCAACCATATAAGAAACTGGTAATGCCGACATATACAAATTCGTTGAATTCCTAACAATAGTGGGAGAGAAGATCATCATTGGAATCTTCGAGGATAATTCTGGCTCCCTATAGTCAGAGAGATTCTTCTCCAAAATTTTGTTGGTATTATAGTTTAATTGATGCTCGAACGCTGCACCTCTATCCATTGAGTTTATCCATTCTAAATCTAAAACCAATGGATCTCTTATTAACATCTTTAATGCGACTGGATTGAGGATATCTTTTCCAATATTCTCGTTATGACGATCGCTCATCATCTGTACAGACAATTCGTTTTTCCTTCGCAACGCTAATTCACGATAATAAGCGGCTCCAATCATTCCTCCAGAAGCACCGGTTATTAATGGAACGTTTTCTGCAAATTGTTGACTAGTAACAGAGTCCAGTGTTTGCAGAACATTAAATGTCCAATTAGCAGAACGATGACCTCCTCCGCTAACCATGGTTAAAATCATAGTAGGAGGTTGATCTTCTGGAAATTTACTTCTCCAATTGTTTAAGGCCTCAATCGTTTGGAGACTATCCTCAGTAACTGGCAATCCTGAATAGTAACTCATCAGCTCTTCAGGGTTATATTTTGCTGCATTTTCGTAGTCGAAGGCATCCAATTTATAAATGGTATTAAGCTGTTCGAAATCGAACATATAGTTTCCTAATAACACAAGCACAATGGATCCAAATAAATACCATTTCCTAAACCAATAATAGACAAAACCTAGCACCATGGTTAGCAAAGACACTACAAGCAATAAACTTACTGCAGCTGGGATTCCAAATACTACTGGATGATCGACAATTGCCAATAACAAGGTTATGGTTAGAATAATTGCCATAGAAGCCACAGCATTAAGGTGGTTTTGATCAAACACCTTTAATAAACGGTCATCTCTTCGAAAATGTAAAACGCTTACTTTACGAAGTTTAAAACCAAACTCTATAAATGTATCCACTCGATACTTAGGGCTTTTCTGTTTTTTAAAATCAGAAAGAGCTATTCCACGATTGTATTTGCTTCGTTTCTTAAGTTGTGTATCAATATTACCTGCTAACAACCTATACCAGTTTTTATTAGTAAACTTAAAGTACACGAAGGCCACTCCAACAATCAATGCCACTCCTAATAGAAATGCAAACACCTCTAAGAACAATTCCAATCCAGTAACAGAAGATTCATACAAATTTTGAAACGCAACGAACTCATAGAGGTATACCACAATAAACAACAAAGGTAGAACACTATTATTTAAGCTGTAGTTAATAAACGGAAGGCTAGAATATGCCAAAAACTGATACTTGCGTCCATCTAGAATATAGGTGGAAATGTTGTAAGCACATATAAAGATTCCAAAAGCAATGCCTACCATAAAAAGACTTACAAAATCTACATTACCCAAATATTCAGGATCTAAAAATAAATAGGGGAGCCCCATCTTAATCCCGAGTTTAGAAGTGATAATGGCTATAAGAAGAAACCAGAGTACCGTAAAAAGAATGTTCTTTCTAAACTGTAAGAGTATAAGTTGGAGCGGAAAAAAGTAATAAATGCTTTTGAGCAGCTTCATTATTCAAATGTACGTAAAAACTGATTTCTTGTTTCTTTTAGGTGTTAAGTTTTTTTTGGACTTTTCTAATAAATTTAAATTCAGTTTTATTTTGTAGCAGGAAATTAGCAACTTCGCGCTACAGAAAAATAGATATATTAATATATATAAATAATAGTTATGTCATTAGTAGGTAAAAAAGCACCTTCATTCAAAGCAGGAGCAGTTTTGAATGGAAATGAGATTGGAGAAATCAACATGGATGATTTCTTAGGGAAAGAAGAAATTCTTTTATTCTTCTACCCAAAAGATTTTACGTTCGTTTGTCCAACAGAAATATTGGAGTTTCAAAAGAAGCACGATGAGTTCGCTAAAAGAGGAGTAAAAGTAATCGGTGTTTCTACTGATACTGAAGAGTCTCACTTTGCGTGGCTAATGACTCCTAAAAACAAAGGAGGAATCGAAGGAGTAACTTATCCACTTGTAGCAGATGCATCTAAAACTGTATCTATGAACTACGGTATTTTAGGAGGTGAGTACGGATACGACGAAGATGATAACATGAGCTTCCAAGGAGCACCTATCGCTTACAGAGCATCTTTCTTCATCGATAAAGACGGAGTTGTACGTCACGAGACTGTAAACTTCTTCCCAATTGGTCGTAACATTGATGAGTACCTTAGAGTAATCGATGCATGGCACCACAACTTAGAGCACGGAGAAGTTTGTCCTGCTGGTTGGAATGCTGGTGATGATGCAATGACTCCATCTTTCGATGGTGTTGCTGATTATCTTTCTAAGCACTAAGCCAAGAGATTAAGAATGATGCAGTGATTCTTTCACTGTTTCATGATTATAAACTAAATTAGCCCTGACATTCATCGTCAGGGCTTTTTTTATACCTTGAAATTACTGTATAACATATCTATATTCCTATACCAGTTGTTTATTGGTATCGCTTCTTTAGTGCATCCCAAAGCTAAACTCATGATTCAAGGGCGCAAAAGAATTTTTGAGAAGCTCGAGAAAGAGGAACTTGGAGGTCATCAAGTGGTTTGGGTACATTGTGCCTCTTTAGGAGAGTTTGAACAAGCTAGACCAGTAATAGAAGCCATTAGGAAGCAACATCAGAAGTATAAAATTCTGCTAACTTTCTTTTCTCCTTCAGGATATGAAATCAGGAAAAATTACGAAGGTGCAGATTGGGTTTATTATTTACCATTTGATACTCCTGCTAATGCAAAACGTTTTAATGAGTTAGTTAAACCAGCAAAAGTACTTTTCGTGAAGTATGAATTCTGGCACAATTTCCTTTCGGAACTAAAAAACAAAAACATCCCTGTTTATTTATTCTCGGCCATTTTTAGAGAAAATCAACCGTTCTTTAAAAACTACACTTCTTTTTATAAAGACATTCTAAAATGCTTCGAGCACCTTTTTGTACAGGATGACAACTCCATTAAACTTCTTAATTCTATCGAAATTGAGAATGTTACCAAAGCTGGAGATACACGTTTTGATCGTGTTATAGAAATCGCAGAAAATGTAAATGAACTTCCTGATATCAAAAAGTTTAAAGGAGACAATTTTCTAATGATTATAGGGAGTGCCTGGAGCGAAGATCTTGAAGCAGTTGGTAGTACGTTGGTCCGTAATCATCTCGAAGCTAATATTGACAAAACCCATAATGGGAGGTTTAAACTCCTTATTGCACCACACGAAATTAATAAACACGCGATATTTGCCATTCAAAATGAGTTAGGGTATAGGTCTTTGCGTTATTCTGAATGGGATAAAGAATCTTTAGACTTTGATGTGCTTATCCTTGATACCATGGGCATGTTGTCTAGTGTATATCAATATGCGGATTTGGTAATGATAGGAGGAGGGTTTGGTAAAGGCATTCATAATACATTGGAGGCGGCAGTATATGGTGTTCCATTAACTTTCGGAGTATTCTTTGATAAGTTTAAAGAAGCAAAAGATTTAATTGAAGTTGAAGCTGCGTTCCCAGTTGGATATGGGCATCCAAAGTTTTCAAAAACCATGAAGCAATTCATTGAAGATGATCAATTTCGTGAAAGAGCATCAAAAGCTGCAAAAAAATATGTTTATGACCATGCAGGTGCAACCAATAAAATAATGAAAGCTATATTTGCATCTAATGGGGAACAAGAAGCATAAATCGAAAAACACTAATCCTGAAGAAGGCAAAAAGGGACGAGTAATACGTTCTACTGGTTCTTGGTACGATGTGCAATTTGAAGATTATACTCTTGTAAAATGTAGACTTCGTGGAAAATTTAAAAACAAAGGAATAAAACTTACGAATCCAATTGCCGTGGGTGATTGGGTAGAAGTAATTCCAGAGGAGAAAGGGGAGGATACTGGCTTGATTATCAATATAGAACCTCGCGCAAATTACATCATTCGAAGATCAAGTCGAAAGATTCACTTTGCACACATTATAGCTTCCAATCTTGATCAAGCCGTTCTTATTGCCACGCTAAAATCTCCTCGAACTTCTACAGGGTTTATAGATCGTTTTTTAATTACATGTGAGGCTTACGATATTCCTGCTGTTATTGTGTTTAACAAAATGGATCTTATATCTGAAACGGATCAAACTAAACTTCAACCCATCATCGACCTTTACAAAGAAATAGGTTATCAAGTACTTACTACTTCAATTCATGATGAAGCGAGTATGACTCAGTTCAATGAGTTGTTAAAAAGCAAAGTAAGTCTGGTTACTGGCCACTCTGGAGTTGGAAAATCTTCTATTATCAACGAAATAGCCCCTGACTTAGACCTTAGAACAAACGAAATATCGCGTTTTTCAGATAAAGGAACACATACTACTACATTTGCGGAAATGCACCCTCTGGATGAAGAAGGGACGTACATTGTGGATACTCCTGGCATCAAGGAGTTTGGGTTAATTGACATGAAAAAAAGTGAGTTAGCTGAATGCTTCCCAGAAATGCGCTCTTACCTAGGCGAATGTAAGTTTCATAATTGCATCCATGTACATGAACCAGGATGTGAGGCTAAACAAGATATAGACGAAGAAAGATATTACTCCTACCTTCTTCTTCTCGAAGAATGTGAGTAAGAGATAGTTATAATATTCATCTCATTCAAGTCCTATAAAAATTCAAATTTCTTAGAAAAAACTGTATCATTTTCATGATTCTCCCGTTCTATTAAATAGGAACAACAATTGTGAAGTATGGTAAAAGTGAAAGGAGTGAAGTTAATCTTGCCGACTGGATGGTGGTCGCAAGTGGAAGATGAAATGACCTATGAGGCATTTCTTAGCCAATGTAAAATAGTAGGAGTAGGGTCAAAATCTGATACCTCAGATGATCTTGAAAAATATTATATCATCAACGATTTAAATGCGGTACATTATGATGATGTAACAGGTGAAGCCAAATTCGAGTTTACTGAATCAATTTTATTTACAGAACTAAATCCAATCTTACTCCCAAGTGGTACGTCTGATAATATCGAGTTGATATTGGATATCAGTAACTAACAAACTAAGGAAGGTGATCTAGTAATATAGTTTCCTCCAGTTCTTCGTAACAGTTTTTATCGGTAAGATTTATGGTTTTCTCCCAATTACGGTAGTTTTCTTGAGTAATACTGATCGTATATTGTTTTCCCATTTCCAGCACAATTATAAACTTACCCGATGCACTGTTTGGCTGTTTGGTATACAGGGGTTTTTCTGAACTCATATCGAAGACCGAAATATTTGCTAACTTATCATTGAAATAGGCTCCTTCCTTAATTATTCCAGTATATAATAAAATTGGATTGCACGAATCATAAGCGTAGTCAGTTCTCTTACTCATTTGCGAGTAATTAATTTCATAAATATCTTTCTCGCCTAAGCCACCAACTTTATCACTAGTATAATATGCGTGCTTCTTATCGGCAGAAAGCACAAAATAAATGTCATCGTCCGCACTATTAATTGGCATTCCTAAATTCTTAGGTTCGGACCAATTTTTATTAGTTTTAATCGATCTAAAAATGTCAAAATTACCTATTGTATTATGGCCTGTAGAACTAAAAAATAAAGTTTTACCATCAGCATGAATAAATGGTGAGTCTTCATCTTGATCCGTATTTATTGATGGTCCAAGATTTATTGCCGGTAACCAACTGCCGTTTTCACCTTTTTGGCTTACATAAATATCATAGCCTCCATAACCACCAGGACGATCGGATGTAAAATAAAGTGAATTCCCATCTGCAGACATTGATGCATGAACCTCTGAAAATTTACTATTGATTGTAGAATCTAAGGCTATTGGAAAGCTCCATTGCGCTCCATACAGATACGAAACATAAATGTCGCCGTTTTGCTCATCTTTATAAAGAAACATGGTTGTTCCATCAGGAGAAATTCCAACTGTTGCATCATGGAATTCGGAATTCATTGAAGAACCCAAGTTTATAGCATTAAACCACTTATCATTGATGCGCTGAGAATAATAAATATCTTCAAACTTAAATGTCTTATTCTCAAATTGGTCTAATTCCTCTTTACCAAGGTTTTCAGGTCTTCTTGAA
The DNA here is from genome assembly GCA_020627945.1 of Cytophagales bacterium. Classification (GTDB taxonomy): domain Bacteria; phylum Bacteroidota; class Bacteroidia; order Cytophagales; family JAHDFW01; genus JAHDFW01. The sequence continues at coordinate 5,837 of JAHDFW010000026.1, read as the reverse complement.
GTAAAGAACATAACCGAACGATCTGCTGTAATCAAAGGAACATAATCTGGATACTCGGAATTTAAATTTGGACCAAGATTATTAATCTCAATGTCCATGTGCTGCTTCTTGGCTTCAATTCCATGCTTACATTGCTCCATTAAACGCTCCAATTGACTTAAGTAAGCCAAATCTTTCGAATTAATCATTCTGTACAGCTCTAAAGAGTACAAGTCTTTGGCCTTTTTAAATTTATGATTGTAGTGTAAGGCATCAGCATACAAGAAGTTAAGATCTCTCCAGTTTTCTCCTTTAAGCATAAAGGCTTCCTCTAAATACTTTTCTGCTTTATGCTTATCTGAAGATTCTAAATAGCAATGACCGATTTTATAAAGTAAATCAGCGTTAGAATCTTCTTTTTCCAATAGCACTAGCAGAGCAGGTAGGGCTTTTTTATAATTATGATGCTTATAAAAATAATTCGCGCCTCCAATTTGGCCGTATCCTTTTAACAAAATACACAGCCACATCCATAAGAATATAGATATTTTAAAACGTTTCATTTACCTGTTTACCCTCCCTAATAGATAAACGTTGTAAGCAAGGTCTTTGTTTCCTAAAATATCGCTTTTTTCAACGTTTTCTAATCGTATCGAAAGTAAGTCAAAAAGTAGCTAATGTTAAAGTAAAATCTACAGTTTTCCAGTATCCTTAGACTAATTCTCGATTAAGCCGCTTTTTTTCAACAAGGCTCTGGTGGATGGTTCTGCTCCTCTAAACCGCTTATAAAGCTCCATCGGGTGCTCACTTCCACCTTTTGATAAAACATGCTCTCTGAAACTTTGAGCAGTTTCTTTATCAAATATCCCTTTCTCTTTGAAGAGTTCAAAAGCATCTGCCTCAAGTACTTCAGCCCACTTATAACTATAATATCCTGCAGAATATCCACCTTGAAAAATATGAGAAAATGCACATGATGTATTTACACCATCCAAAGGTTCAAACAAATCGAAGTCTTTCATTACTTCTTTTTCAAACTCCTTAACGGATTTATCATGCATCGATTTTAAGTCATGCCACGACATATCAAGTGTACCCAAACTAACCTGACGTACGGTAGCATAACCACTTAAAAAGTTAGCACTGTCCTTGATCTTTTGAACTAAGTCAATAGGAATAGGTTCATTAGTTTCATAATGACGGGCAAATGTGTCCAAACATTCTTTCTCATAACACCAATTTTCCATCAATTGGGAAGGCAATTCCACAAAGTCCCAAAATACCGACGTACCGCTCAAACTTTCATGATATCCATTTGCTAACAAACCATGTAAGGCATGTCCAAACTCATGAAAAAGGGTAGTAGTTTCATTAAAAGTCAATAACGAAGGTTTGGACGCCGTGGGTTTGGTAAAGTTACATACAATAGAAACATGTGGTCTTTGATTTTTACCGTCAAATTTGTTTTGACCTCTATATGAAGTCATCCATGCACCACCTCTTTTACCTGCTCTTGGAAAAAAGTCAGCATAAAAAACCGCTAAATGATCACCGTTTTCATCCAGAACTTCGTAAGTCATTACATCTTCATGATATTTCTGAATATCAGTACGTTGATGAAATGTGATTCCCCACAATTGCGTAGCACAATTAAACGCTCCATCAATAACATTTTCGAGTTTGAAATAGGGTTTTAAAATTTCATCATCTATGGAGAATTTTTCCTTCTTTAATTTTTCTGAATAGAATGAAAAATCCCATCTCTTTAGATCCTCTGGACCGCCAATAGACTTGGCATAATCCAAAACCTCCTGAATATCTTTCTCTGCGACTGGCTTAGCATGCGTATAAAGTTCATCTAATAGGCTATATACTTTAGCCGGTTCTTGCGCCATTCTTCGTTCTAGTGTTTTTGCCGCATGACTTTCAAACCCTAGAATCTGAGCTCTTTTAAGTCTTAATTCTGCAATGCTTCGAACGATTTCTTCATTGTTATTTTCATTATCACGAGAACCCTTAGAGCCAAATGCCATATACAGTTTTTCTCTTAAGGCTCTATTCTCTGCATATTGCATAAAAGGAATGTAAGAAGGGTAATCTAATGTGAAAACCCATCCTGATTCTTTTCCTTTACTTTTAGCAGTCATTGCTGCGGCCTCTTTAATTCCTTCTGGTAAACCAGCAAGATCAGTTTCATCCGTAATGTGCATTTCGAAACTGTTGGTATCTTTTAGTACATTCTCACCAAACTTAAGACCAAGTTGAGCTAATTCCGTATTTACCTTTTTAAGTTCTTCTTTTTGATCTTCTGGTAAATCTGCTCCATTATTGGCAAAACCCAAATAAGTATTTTCTAATAAAGTAGATTGTTCTGGAGTATATTCGAAGTTTTCACGAGAGTCAAACACTTCTTTAACACGTGCAAACAACTTTTCATCCATCATTATCTCATTGGAATATGCTGTAAGAACAGGAGAGAGTTCTTGAGCCAATTGCTGCATCTCATCCGAAGTTTCGGCACTATTCAAGTTAAAGAACGCAGTTGAGACTCTATCTAATATACTTCCTGTACGCTCCAGAGCTTCAATTGTATTTTTAAACGTAGGTGTTTCAGTATTAGAAGTAAGTGCTTCAATTTCTTTTTTACCCTCTGCAATTCCTTCCTCAAACGCAGGTTTAAAATGCTCTAATTTGATTTCCTCGAAAGGGTAGGTTTCGAATGGTGTATTAAATGCTGATAATAATGGATTTGACATTTTCTATGAATTTCTCTTCAGACCAATAATTGTTAGTTTATCGTTCATTTAAGAACGGAATACAAGTCTAAGAAAATATACCCAATGTCACATTTAAATATTAAACTTTCCGTTTAACAGTTTGATTATTTCGCTTAATAGCATCTAAAGTCTAAACTTATCAATTAGAAGAAGGGCATGCAAATAGTAATCTTACTCACCAATAAGCTCATTCTTGCAAAGCTTCAGTTCTCCTAGGCCTTTACTGACCTCTTGCCATGAGTCGACTCCGAAATCAATGGATACAATACAGGAAGGGATCATTCCAACATATTCATTGGTATAATATTCTGTAAGGTAGGAGACTCCAGGGTTATGAGCAACCATCATGATTGTTTCATACTTATCATTTATATTTTCTACAATTTCTAATAATGAACCTAGAGCAGCATTGTACATCTCATCATAGTAGTAAGTTGCAGCATCCGGAACGTTGCATCGTTCCTGAATAAGTTTTCCTGTTTGAGAAGTTCTAGTAGCGGTACTAATCAGCATTTTATCTATTGATAAACCTTGATCATTGAGCCAAATTCCCTTTAACGAAACCTCCCGAATTCCATCTTCGGTAAGTTCACGATCTTTGTCTTTAGAACCTCTTGCAGGGGACTCCGCTTCCCCATGTCGCATTATAATTAACCTTTTCATAAGCAGTTGAACAGATGCCTAAATTAACTCTTTAGTTGCAAAAGTCTATTTTTTTTTAGCATCTTTGTGCGATTTTAAGCGTAGAAGACGGAGTATGGCAAAAAACCTGGTAATAGTAGAGTCACCAGCAAAGGCGAAAACCATTGTTGGTTACTTAGGTAAAGATTTTGAGGTAATGTCCAGTTTTGGTCATATCAGAGATTTGGCTAAAAAGAACAATGGGGTAGACATTGAAAACAAATTTGAACCTACCTACGAGATTTCGGATGACAAAAAAAAGGTCGTTAAAGACCTTAAGTCAGCTGCTAAGAAGGCCGAATTGGTTTGGTTAGCATCGGATGATGACCGCGAAGGAGAAGCTATTTCTTGGCACTTAAAAGAGGCTTTAGACCTTGATGATGCCAAAACAAGAAGAATTGTTTTCCGAGAAATCACTAAAAATGCTATTCTAAACGCCATCGAATCGCCAAGAACGATTGATGTTGACTTAGTTAATGCTCAGCAAGCTCGTAGAATTCTAGATAGATTGGTTGGTTTTGAACTATCTCCAGTACTTTGGACAAAAGTTAAAAGAGGTCTTTCTGCTGGTCGTGTACAGTCGGTAGCGGTGCGTTTAATCGTTGAGCGTGAACGAGAAATCAATAAGTTCAATTCTGAGTCAAGTTTTAAAATTGTTGGATATTTCGACCTTGAAAAGGGTGCGGAATTAAAGGCTGAGCTTAACGCTCGTTTCAAAACAGAAGAAGAAGCACAGGCATTCCTAGAGAAATGTAAAGGTGCTGATTATACAATAGAAAGTCTTACTAAAAAGCCTGCAAAAAAGAGCCCTGCGCCTCCGTTTACAACATCTACGTTGCAACAGGAAGCAAGTCGCAAGTTAGGTTACTCTGTTTCGAGGACCATGACACTAGCTCAAAAGCTTTATGAATCTGGTAAGATTTCTTATATGAGAACAGATTCCGTAAATCTGTCTGATTTTGCAATGGAAAGTGCAAAAAGTTCAATTACCGATTCTTACGGAGAAAAATATCATAAGGCAAGAAGATTCAAAACGAAGTCGGCAGGGGCACAAGAGGCTCACGAAGCTATTAGACCAACAGACTTCGCCGTTCAAAGTGCAGGATCTGACAATGGAGAGCAACGTTTGTATGATTTAATTCGTAAAAGAGCAATTGCTTCTCAAATGGCAGATGCTGAATTAGAGAAGACTACTGCTAAAATAGGGATTTCATCCACTAGCGAATTATTTCAAGCAACTGGAGAGGTTGTTAAATTCGATGGTTTCTTGAAAGTTTATATGGAATCATCTGATGATGATAACGATGAAGAACAAAAAGGAATGTTACCTCCTTTGAATGAAGGACAAGTACTAGACCTTAAAAATATAGATGCAACCGAGCGTTTTACTAAACACCCTGCAAGATACACGGAAGCTAGTTTAGTAAAAAAATTGGAGGAAATGGGCATTGGTAGACCATCTACTTACGCTCCAACTATATCCACAATTCAAAAAAGAGGATATGTGGAAAAAGATTCTCGTGACGGTAAAGAACGCAACTACAAGTTATTAACATTAATAAAGGATAGTATTGCTTCAACTGTAGAGACAGAAATCACTGGTACAGAGAAGAATAAGATGTTCCCTACAGACATCGCTTTAGTTGTAAATGACTTCTTAGTTGATCATTTTACTAATGTAGTTGATTACCAATTTACTGCACGAGTAGAAGCTCAATTTGATGATATTGCCGAAGGTAAAACTAACTGGCAATCAATGCTTGACGAATTTTATGGAACATTCCATGAGAAAGTAGAAGCAGGGAAACAAGTTGACCGTTCAGAGGTTGGTTCCTCTAGAGAGTTAGGTAACCATCCTGAGAGTGGTAAATTAGTCATTGCTCGTTTGGGAAGATTTGGTCCGATGGTTCAGATTGGAGAAACAAGCGAAGATGAAGAAGCTGAAAAACCTCAATTTGCAAGCCTTAGAAAAGGACAGAGTATTGAATCCATTACCATGGAAGAAGCACTTGAATTGTTTAAACTTCCTCGTCAACTTGGTGAATATGAAGACAAGGTAGTTACTGCTGCAATTGGTAGATTTGGTCCTTATATCCGTCATGACAATAAGTTTGTGTCTATTCCAAAAGGAGAAGATCCATTGGAAATCAGTTACGAAAGAGGCATTGAGCTGATTGAATTGAAGCGAGAAGAGGATCGTAAGAAGTTTATTAAATCATTCCCTGAGGATGACACCATGCAAGTTCTAAACGGGCGTTATGGACCATATATTAAGCACGGTAAGAAAAACGTAAAGATTCCTAAAGACAAAGTTGCGGAAGACTTGACGTATGAAGAGTGCGTTGAACTATCCGATAAAACACCTGAGAAAAAGGGTAGAGGAAAGAAAAAGAAATAATC